>NC_014393.1:619084-928627 GCF_000145275.1 Clostridium cellulovorans 743B | reverse complement strand
TCATATAGAACTTTACTATCTGTTATTTCATTGAGACTATAGACTTTCAAGTTCTTCGCCCCCAGCCACAGTCTCCATAAATACATCTGCCACCATATTGTCTTCTTTTTGGTCTACAAACACTGTATAACTATCACCTTTAAGCTTTATATCATTTTCAAAGGCATGAAGTTGCAACTTTGAATAAGCAAATTGTAAGTTTTCTTGCCTTTCTTGGAATCTTGCAAATAAACAATTTGTAATTCTTATCTGTGGTTTCATTTCATAAGGGGTTTCAACCTTATAGAGTGGATTTTTCAGCTGTACCATTAACTTTACTACTATTTTAACTTGTCCACTTTCATCTACTTCCGCAGAAGAATAATTGATTAATGGTCCTGTCGTACTATTACCTTTTACTTTAATATAACTTTCCATCATATGAGTTATTCTATTTATATCATTAAGTTCATTTTGACTTACTTCTCGTACTAATACATTGCTTAACTTTAATATCTTATTTTCTTTTACTATTATTTTTTCAGTTGTACTCATACTCTTCTCCTTCATCAACATTGTTATAATCTATATCCTTTGATAATATTTCTTTATCCAATACCAATTCATCATTTTTAATTTGAGATTTATCACTTGATATCCTATGCTCAATTTCTCCGACTTGGCTTACATATAATTTATAATAGTAACCCCTCTTCTTAAGAAGATTATCATGATCTCCTTCTTCAACTACCTTCCCATTGTCCATAACATAAATTATGTCACAATTTCTTATAGTTGAAAGCCTATGAGCTATTATAAGCATGGTAAGATTCTTGCCTTTTACAAACAAAGTATCATAGATTTTAGCTTCACTAATAAAATCAAGGTTACTTGTAGCTTCGTCTAAAATTAGAAACTTAGACTTTTTAACTAAAGCTCTTGCCAAAGCTAATCTTTGCCTTTCTCCACCAGAAAGTCCTCCACCAGCTTCATCTAAATAGGTATCATATTTTCCAGGTAATTTTTCAATAAAGGAACTACAACTAGCATTTTCACAAGCACTTCTGATTTCTTCATAGCTAGCATTAGGTTTTCCCAAACGAATATTATCTCTTATTGATCCTGAGAAAAGCTCAATATTTTGTGGTACATAAGCTATATTTTCTCTTAAGCTATATATATCAAGTTCTTCTGAGTCATAGCCTGAAATTTTAATTTTTCCTTCCTCGGGTTCATAATACTTAAGTAACAACTTTGATATCGTAGATTTGCCACTACCTGATTCCCCTACTAGCGCAACCTTTTTACCCTTAGGTATCTTTATGCTTACATCCTTTAAAACAGGTGCTCTACTGCCATATCTAAATGTTACATTTTCAAGTTCCACATCTCCATCTATAGAATCTATCTCTATCTTGTCTTCCTCTATTTGTTCTTTATCCACTTCATAGATTTCTGATAATCTTTTTAGAGATATACTCGCTTCTTGTATACTAAGCTGAATATTAATCAATCTCCCAATTGGTTGCATGAAATAACCTGTTAAGGATGTAAAAGCCATCAAACTTCCTAAGGTTATTTCCCCGTCAATAACCATAGTTGCTCCAATATACATAAGCACTAAATTCCCTATAGTCGAAACTCCTGAAGATATTGTTCCTTGTATATTTGAAAGAACACCCTCTTGAAATGCAATTCTTAGATTTTTTATGTACTGAGTTTCTAATTTTTCTATGCTATTTTCTTCTGCTGCTAGAACTTTAATAGTCTCTATTCCCTTTAAACTTTCTATTATATGACTATTCAACATTGCTGACGCTTCCATCTGTTTTAAGTTAATTTTCTTATAAGGTCCTTTGAAAATATATATCAATGCCGCACTTACAATAGTTAAAACTAAAATTACTATAAATAATGTACTATTCATGTAGTATAATATCCCAGCTGAAACTGTTGCTAACAATATATCTATAATCAAAGACAGAGAAACAGATGTAAGTATGTTCTTTATTGTAAAAGCATCACTAAACCTTGTTAGGATATCTCCAACCTTTCTTGTAGTAAAAAACTTCATCGGTAGCTTGTACACATGTTTAAAATATCCGAGCAATAAAGGTATATCTATCTTTTGGGATAAGTATAACAACATGTGTTGCCTAATTGCTGATAATATAGTCTGTGTAAAAGCTAATACCATAAATCCTATAACAAAGACCAATAACTGATTTTTAAGACCATAAGGAAGTATTTCATCCATCAAAATTTTATTAAAAAATGATGAAGCTATTCCGAGAACTGTTAGTATTAATGACGTTATAATACTGTATATAAACAACGCTTTTTGTGGTAATAATAAACTTATAAATTGCGATAACATTCCTTTGCTATTACCTTTATCAGCAACAAATTCATTATTAGGAACAAGTAATAATATCACTCCATCGAAACTTTTAAAGAAATCATCTATAGTTTCTTTTCTTTTTTCCTTTGCTGGATCTAATACTAGAACTTGTTTTTTATTAACCTTGTGTATAACTACAAAATGACTTAACCCCTCATCGGTTATAACATGTGCTATTGCTGGCAATGTATATTTACTAACAAATCCATCTCTATCAACTCTTATGGCTTTGGTATCAAAGCCTAGCTTTCTTGCTCCATCCTCTAAGCCTTTTAAGGTTGTCCCTTTAATATCTGTACCTAGAATATCTCTTAGTTTAGTTATTGTAACTTCTTTTTTATAATACATGGATACTGTTGCAAGACATGCTGCTGCACAATCAGTCATATCATGTTGCTTTACAAGATATTTTTTATATCCCACTTATATATCACCTTTTTCCTGACTCTTTTGTTCATATTTCCAAATCGTTGTCGTCTGTATTAGTGATTATATGCGTTCACAATTTTTTAGTCAATTATTTTCATCTTATACATTTATACACAATATTGCAAGCTTTTATACTGACTATGTAGTCATTACTAAGCTTCGACATATAAATCAATAAAAGTTAATCTTTTAATAATACTTATTTATATTTAAACGTATCCATTACATTCAATATTTGAAAAAGGTTTTTTGTTAATTTCTATTTACATGACATTTATGGATTCTAAAAAAATTCTTCATCTGTATCTTCACTCTTAACTAGATAATTGCTTTTAATGTTAATTGCATTTTCGATATCTCCGCTAAAAAGTGCACACCCCAAGAAAAAAATGTACACCCATCAAACTTTCCGAAAAACATATACTGAAAGTGTTGTGAAAACAGATTGAATCCCTTGAAAATACTGGTGTTTTCAAGTATCTTGCAGTACAATATATGTATCAAAAGTAATTTTTAGGTGGTGTAATTACGGTATATGTAGTAGATCAAAATAATTTATTTGCTAAAGAACTTATTGATATTGATAGTAGTAAGACTATTCAACAATAAGCTTCTATTCTTGCTGCTGCCCCTGGTACAGTTGGATTTTATACTTTAGCTATTCATTAGACCCAGTTGGTGTATCTGCAATAGGTGTTTATTTGGCTCTATCTGGTTTATCAGGAGTTGCTACTGCACTTTACGCCATAGCTTAATTAAAAATAGAGCAAACCATATACTTATTTTTAAGAATATGGTTTGCTCTCTATACAAAGGAGAAATATTATGAATCAAAAAAAAGTATATATAAATATTTTTGTAGTTCTGTATGCTTTACTAGTTCTTTTGTACTTTTTAGGTAACTACTTTCATAACGATTTTATATTCTTATGTGTATGTGGATTAAGTATTATATTTATATTATTTAATTTAAATACTTTTAATAACTTTCTTAAAAGTCGTAATTCTTCACTTAACACTAGAATATTACTAGTCGTAGTTATTCCTGTACTTATACTTCTATTTTTTATATATGCATTTTAAAATGGATATATATTATTCTAAAATTATAGGACTTAGCTAGTGGTTAGTTATAGTCAGTTCATTATACTTTCGTCTTAAGACTTCTCTCAAATTAATTACGCTAAAAAGTGCACACCCCAAGAAAAAAATGCACACCCCTCAGACTGTCCGAAAACCTCACAAAATAAAAGAAGCTTTATTAGTAAAAAACACTTATTAAAGAGTGATATTACCTACAAATACGAAAAAATGCAGGCTTTTCTCTTATGTAGCCTGCATTTTTGATATTAAATCATTTACCCCTATCATATTTATTGCACGTTTCATATTATAGGCTAAAAATGACAATGACAACTCAGCGGTAGTTTTCATATTTCCTTTTAATAGCAAATATGAACTATCGCACCATCGTTTTATTGTACCAAACGGATGCTCCACAATAGATCTTCGCATTCGTAATTTCTTTTTATCTGGTACAAATATTATTCTTACTTTTCTTGTAGAAAAACAAATAGTTTTACTTGATTTTTTCTTTGCTGAAATTTTAGGCTCAGATTTCTCTATAGTAATAGTTTTCTTACCAGCAAAGAATTTAGATTTTACAGTATCTTTGTTTTCAGGGAATTCCACTACTTTAAAAGCTGCTATTGTACATTTGCATTTACAATTACGGCAAGCTAATTTGTTTGCATATCTTACTTTACCTTTTACGATTGCCTTTTGTTTTAATATATTCCCCATTGGACAAGTTACTACATTGGTTTGTCTATCTCGAATGAAGTTCTCATTAACTTCGATAATAACTTTTTCAATGCTTTCAGTATTGTTCTCTACTGGCTCTTTTTCTATAACTTCTTCACTAATGATATATTCACCAGGCTCTATAATCTCCACCGATATTTTGTAGTATTCATATGCTTTTGGAATTATGCCACTTTCTAAGCATTTTTGAATATCCTTAGATGAGTTTGAATTTCTTATTTCATCTGTAATCTGATTTTCTTTATAATCTATATCAAAACTATAATTTTCTTTATTATCTAATAGATGAACATTGGGTATTATACCATTCTTTAAGCTTTCTAAAATATCTGCTTGCTTCCTATATCCTTTATCAGCAACTACTTCTAAAGTTTCAACCTCCATAGCTTTCTTTGCAACTTCAGCCATAGGAACAAGAAGACCAATATCGTTACAATTATTTGTAACTGCAAAATCAGCTATAAGATGGCTTTTACTATCTACTGCTGTTTGTACATTATAGCAAACATCTAACTTACCATTGTTTTTCATAAGTCTTGATTCTGGATCTGTTATAGATTTTTGAGTAACATCATTTTCTTTCATTTCTTGGAGATAAGAATTGTACAAATCTTTCCTTGTGTTTAATTTCTGAATTTTATTTTCTAGCTGCTCTTTTGTATATTCTGTGCTATTTCCATCCTCTTTATCACATTTATCCATTTCTTTCATAAATTCAGCTATATTTTCATCTATCCATTTCAATCGATCATTAAGTTTTGAAGCAGTATAATTCTTATCTTTTGCATTGACTGCTTTAAACTTACTTCCATCAATAGCAATAAGTTCTTTAGAATATAAATTCATTTCTAGGCATAGTTTAACGAAAGCCTTAAATACATTTTTAAGAGCTTTTGCGTTATCTTTCCTAAAATCTGATATAGTTCTAAAATCAGGAGCAAGCTTTTTTAAAAGCCACATTAATTCAACATTTCTACGGCATTCAATCATTAACTTTCTTGAAGAACGAATTTTATTAAAGTAACCATAGATATACAACTTAAGCAAATCTTTTGGATTGTAGGCAGGTCTTCCTTCTCTAAAAGGATTTGTTTTAGCAAACGCAGCTTTTTCTAAATCTAAGTTCTCGATAAAAACATCAATAACACGCACTGGATTATTATCACTAATGTATTCATCTATTGTTTCTGGAAATGCTGTTACTTGTCCTCTATTTTGACCTACTATATATCCCATAATTGTACCACCTAAAAATTACTTTTGATACATATATTATACTGTAAAACCATCGAAAACACTAGTATTTTCAATGGTTTCAATCTATTTTTACAATACTTCCAGTATATGTTTTTCAGACAGTCTGCCCTCTATTCTAAAATCCATTGGGGTGTGCATTTATTCCACTTATCTTCCATATTTCAAGCTTCAAAACACATTTTTAACAGCTTACTTTTCTTCAAAAAACACTGAAAGCCCTTGAAATCAAGGGCTTTGCATTGTATCAACATTTAAGTGATTATTTGGTGGAGGTGAGGGGTGTCGAACCCCTGTCCGAAAGCAGAAACCACTAGGCATCTCCGAGTGCAGTCAGTGATTTAAATTTCCCGCCTCAGGCGCCCACTAACAGGCTACTGAATTGGTAGCTTCATAAATTCCGTTTCTACCTCAAAGCTTTGATAGACTCGGTTCCCCACTAAATTGACACCTTGACCCCAAAGCGTGGGCACCCTGGGCAAGATGACAGCTTAAATTAAGCTGCTAATAAATAATTTTCGTCGTTTATTTTTGTTCCAGTTTTTTAACGAAGGTCCAGCCCTTCGACTCGCTTCCTAGGAGCACCTTACCCCCGTCGAAACCAAGTACACCCCCATGTTATGGGACGAAAATTCACTTCATGAAAGCCTTAGCTATGAAGTGCTCCGTAAATTACTTACTTGGTATAGTACTTATAATACACTAGTCTTTAATTTAATTCAAGTGGAACTGTAGCGCAACCTTGGAAAAAAATATATTTTTTAAATAATGTAAACTTTATTATCTTATCCCTGATTAGTTTTGTGGATTACTTTATGTACAAGCCTTCTTGGCATCATGGAATTTATCTTTATTAGTGCTTTATTCTTAAAGCCTGGAATGATTATACTCTTGCCTTTCATCATTTCCTTAAAAGCAAATCGTGCCACCATATCAGCACTAACGATAGCCCCTTTAGCTGTAGAGGATTTCTTTATTTTTGCTTTTGCTTGAAAAGCAGTGGCTGTTGGTCCTGGACACAAGGTTGAAACTACTATATTGTTCTCTTTTAATTCTTCTCTTAAAGCTTCTGATAAAGATAGAACGTAAGCCTTTGAAGCATAATAAACACTCATTTTAGGCCCTGCAGTAAAAGCTGCTGTAGAAGCTACATTTAAAATCCTTCCATGGCCTTGCTTTATCATATAAGGCACGAAAATTTTTAACATCTTAGTAAAAGCATTTATATTTACTTCTATCAATTCTAAATCTGTTGCTATAGGCACTTGATGAAAATATCCATAGCTTCCTATACCTGCATTATTTATAAAATTATCCACAATGAATTTATTATTATCCACATATTCAAATATTCTATTCACATCTTTATCATTTATAAGATCTGCTACTATATAATCAACTTTGATTTTACTAGATTCTATATTTTTTTCCTTAGCATTATTGTTTCTTATAACTTCTTTATTAATAAAATCATTTTTTGAAGCTTCCTTATTATTAGAAAGCTTTCTTTTTTTCGCTTTAGAACCAATGGCAGTTACTTCTGCATCACTGTTATAAAGATTTAATAATTCTTCCTTAACCTTAATAAGCTTTTCTTCGTTTCTTCCTTGGAGAAGAATATTAAAGCCTTCCTCAGCAAAAACCTTGGAAAGCTCATAGCCTATTCCGGAAGTAGCACCTGTTATTAAGGTGTATCCATCTGAATTAAGCATTTTATTTTTTTTCATAATTAGTATCTCATCTTATCCTTGAATTCTTTTTCTATTTCACGCTTAACAGTTCTTTCAAGCATAGCTTCTCTCTTATCGTAGTTCTTTTTACCTTTTACTACTGCGATATTAACCTTCACCCTGCCTTTTTTAAGGTAAAGTGACAATGGAACTAACGAGTAACCTTGTTGTGTTAAAAATCCATTTAATTTATTTATCTCAGCTTTATGTAATAAGAGTTTTCTTTCTCTTAAAGGATTTACATTAAATATATTTCCCTGCTCATACGGGCTAATATGCATGTTTCTTACAAAAAGTTCACCGTTTCTTATCTCTCCATAACTATCCTTTAAATTTGCTCTTCCATTTCTAATGGATTTTACTTCTGTTCCCTTAAGCTCTATTCCAGCTTCATAGGATTCTATAATAAAATAATCATGAAAGGCTTTTCTATTGTCTGCTAAAGTATTAGGTTCCTTTGTCTTTGCCATAATCTCACCTACTTCTTTACTGATTGATGATATATTGTATTACCTATATTATATTATGAATTCATTAACTTTATCAATGAAAAAGCTTATTTATCTTTCAATCTATACTTATTTTGTGTTATATTAAAGTTAGAAGATTTATAATTTTAAAAAAATAAAGGAGATTTAAGATGGATATTAATAAGAATAAGTTATCTACTATGGATCCAAATATGCTTCTTAGTATCGTTAATATGAAACTCCGTGATCAATATTCTTCCTTAAAAGATCTTTGCCAAGCATATGACATAGATGAATATTTATTATCTCATAGATTAGATAACCTAGGTTACGAATATGATTACGATCAAAACCAATTTAAGACAAAGTAAGAAATCTACATCTTTTGGAATACTTTTATCAGAATATTAACCTCTCTTCAAGGAAAACTATTTATTGAAGGGAGGTTGTTTTCATGAAAACAGAACGTCGTCATCTAGATCATGGTGATTTTAAAAGAAGGATAAAAGAAACTCTAGAGGATTTTACTTGTATTTATGATATCGATGTTAATCTAGTAGATCAACCAATTAGAGCAAAAGTAACCATCGACCCTAAAATGAGCACTTATGATGAAGTAAAAGAATTCCTTCATTTCGTCGGTGATGACGAAGCGAGGGTTCTATGTGAAACGAAAAATGGTGTACTAAAGCCTATTGATGAAGGTTTTAGAGATGGTGAGGAATTTACCTATACTTTGGGGATTAATGAAATGTCACAAATATTAACTAAATCATACAATCTTCCAAGGGATAAACAAATAGATAGTATTATAGAATTTAAAGATACCTTTGATATTTATATCGGAGAAAATACTCATAGTATTGTTACAACTAGATAATTTTCTTGTAAGCATATTTCTAAATCCACAAAAATAAATGATATAAATACTTTGAACCTCTTATATAATGTAACAACAAAAATACACCTTCAAGTATTAGTTGTTTTTATCTAATACTTGAGGTGTAATTTATTATTCAATGATTAATTTTATTCCCTGGGTCTATATTTATTACTTTAGTTTATATATTATATGTAATATTTCTATTTGCCATATAACAGTTATCTATGAATTTTTTATAAATCCTATATTTCAACTTAAGTAGTAGCTTAGAAACCTGTGTTAGTTCCTTTGAATGTTACACCTGTAACATTATTTGAACCACCACCACTTGAAGTACAGCTATCGATTATAGCTTTTCCAAATGTAACTTTATATCCTAAAGCTGAAGGAGTTCCATTTAATGGGAAGTAGAAGTTACCGCCTGCATTGTTTTTACCAATACAACGTGTCATGGTAACGACTCCACTTTGGTTATTTCTATCGAAACCACGTTTTAAGTTACCATCTGCTACACAATCGATAAGGGTATGCTTTAAAGGATCTAAGTGAGCTGCAACTCCTGAAGTTTTGTTATCTACTCCACCAACTTTAAAGCCGTTACCATCACCTTTTATTCCACCACATTCACCATTTTTTATAGCTTTACATCTTACAAATTTAACAGCTCCATGAGCAGCATATAAGTCATATCCGTCATCTGAGTTTCCTTCAGCTGTACAATCCTCTAAAACGTTTCCAGGACCAGAATGTAATTTGATTGCAAAGCCGTCAGCATTTTCTCCAGCAGCATCTGCATTATGATGAGAATATACAAAGCTTAAATAATTGTTAGATGCTCCATTTGAGAATTGTAAACCTGCATCCTTATTGTTGTGTACATTTAACTTTATAAACTTATTGCTTGATCCTTCAACATAAATTCCGTTGTCAGCAGCGTTATAAAGTTCTAAGTCTCTAATAGTTGAACCATTAGTCTTTATTGTTAATCCTCTTCCTGAGCTTCCTGATGTTGAAGAAAAATCTATTTTTCCTGTTCCATTTCCTGTTATAGTTATTCCTGCTGGTACGTTTACTGCTCCTGATTTTACAGTTCCTTTAATAACAATAGTATCTCCAGCTTTAGCTTTTGATAAAGCACTTGATAAAGATGTTCCTGTAGAACTAACGTTAATTGTTGTAGCAGCATATGCTGATGTAGCTGGTATTAAGCTTGCCCCTGCAACTACAGCACCTAATGCTGCTGCCATACATAAAGTTTTGATTTTTTTCATGAGAATTTCCCCCTACTTTTTAATATTATTGATTAGATATTTAGGTTATCCTAAACATCTTATTGATTGTCCAAAATATCTTGGATTAATTCAAATATAAAGTGGAAATGTTTCCACTTTATTTGAATTAGTCCAAATACTTTGGTGGTTACAAAATAATAATACCACCATCCATTGAAAACGTAAACATGTTATTTTTTGTTTTTTCTACTTTTTATATTTTTCACAATTTTGGGCCTGTATTTTTAGTTAAAACAACAAAATTTACCCATATTTAAGCGTATATTACACGATAAATCATTTTTACAAAAATGAAAAACACCTTTTTACTTACTGTAAAATAACTTTACATGGTAAAAAAGTGTTCTTTAATTCGTTCCATTTTACTCTAATACATTCATTAAATAAGTTTATGGTTCATCGAAAAGTTTAACTTCTTCCTCTTCTATCCCTTCTTCATGCTCTAAAGAATTATCGTTCAATTCTAGTTGATTATCTAGATCTTTTAGCACCTGTTGTTGATCTTCAAGACTAGTTTCTAAATCTTTTAATAACTGTTTTTTCACTGCCTCTGGTAAATCTTTTTTGTCACCTTTAAAAAACTTTTCTTCTTCGTCTTTATATTCTTCTATTTTATCTTCTATATTATCTTCTTTAAAAACTTCAAAATAAATTTCATGTGCTGCTAAATCGACTTTATCCACAATTATTTTTATTGAATCCCCAAGTCTATAAATATTCTTGGTTCTTTCTCCTAAAAGCCAAAGTCTATCTTCGTCATATACATAGTAATCATCATTTAAGGTACTTATATGTATTAATCCCTCAACGGTATTTTCTAATTCTACAAACATTCCAAAGTTAGTTACTGAAGATATGATTCCCTCATAAACTTCTCCAATTCTGTCGCTCATATATTCAGCTTTTTTAAGATCATCAACTTCTCTTTCAGCATCCTGTGCTGCTCTTTCTCTTTCTGAGGATTGTAATGAAGCTTTTTCAACAGTAACTGTAAGCTTTTTCATATACTTTTCGTCAATCTTGCCATTTATAAAGGATTTAATAATTCTATGAATCTGTAAATCTGGATATCTTCTTATTGGAGAAGTAAAGTGGCAATAATATTTTGCTGCTAAACCAAAATGTCCTAAGGATTCTGGTGAATACCTAGCTTGCATCATTGATCTTAAAAGCAAGGTATTTATAACAGTTTCTTCTTTTTTTCCTTTAACTTGTTCAACAATTTCTTGAAGATGTTTTGGATGCACTTCCTTAGTTTTCTTAACAACGTATCCAAGATTACGAGCGAATTCGTTAAAATGCTCTAACTTTTCTTCATTTGGTTCTTCGTGAATTCTATATACAAAAGGCATCTTGCTCCAGAACATATGCTCAGCTATAGTTTCATTACATGCAAGCATAAATTCTTCTATTATTTTGTTAGCTATAGCTCTTTCATAAGGTTTTATGTCTACAGGCTTACCCATTTCATTCAAAATAATCTTACACTCTTGGAAATCGAAATCAACAGCACCTCTCTTTTTTCTCTTAGCTTCTAAAATGTGTTGTAATTCTTCCATCGCCTGAAACATTGGAACTAATTCCTTATATTCTTCTATAAGTTCTTGATCCTTGTCTCTTAGTATTTTTGTAACATTAGTATAAGTCATTCTTGCATTAGTTTTTATAATACTTTCAACTATTTCATGGTTCTCAACCTTGCCCTTATCATTGATTTCCATAAAGCAAGTTAATGTCAATCTATCAACCTTTGGATTTAACGAACATACGCCATTTGAAAGTTTTCTCGGAAGCATTGGTATTACTCTATCAATTAAGTAAGTTGATGTACCTCTTAAAAAGGCTTCATTATCAAGCTTTGAACTTTCTTTTACATAATGAGTTACGTCTGCTATATGTACACCTAGATAGTAATTGCCGTTATCAAGCTTTGATAACGAAACTGCATCATCTAAATCCTTTGCATCTTCACCATCGATTGTAACCATCATCATATCTCTTAGGTCTCTTCTTCTTGCTATTTCTTTATCTGGTATCTCTTCATCTATGCTTTCTGCAGCATCAAGAACCTTTGCTGGAAACTCTTCTGGCAAACCATGTTTTTTGATTATAGTTAAAATATCAATTCCTTTATCACCTTTGTTACCAAGGATATTTTTTATTTTCCCTTCCGGATTTCTTCTACTGTCATCTGGATATTCTAATATTTCACAAATTACTACTTGCCCAGTTTTGGCTCCACTTCTGAAGTTTTTTGGCACAAATATATCAAAGCTTATTCTCTTATCCTCAGGAATTACAAAGCCAAAGTTTCTGGAATCTTCATATGTTCCTATTACCTCTTTTGTGTTTCTTTCTAGAATTCTAATTATCTCGCCTTCGCATTTCTTCCCATTTTTCTCACCAAAGGTTATTTTCGCAACAACTCTATCACCATGAATTGCTCCACCCATTTGAGAACTAGGAATAAATACATCTTTAACTCCTTCTTCATCTGGAATAACAAAGCCAAACCCCTTAGAATGTCCTTGAAGTTTACCTATTATCAAATTCATTCTAGCAGGTACTCCATAATTTTCTGTCCTAGTCTTTATTATTGTTCCCTCTTTTTCCATGTCATCTAAAACTTGTTGAAACATATGCATATCTTTTTTTCTTATATCAAAGATTCTTGCTAATTCTTTTATATCCATTGGCTTATATGCTTGTTCGTTCATAAAACTTAATAATGTTCCCTTTATACCCAAGTTATCACCTCTTTTTATTTTCGTAATATTCTCCTATTAATCCATACTAATTAATAGATTAGTATGTTATTCTAACTAAAAAACACTTGTTGATTATTAGTTATTCTTTCCTAAACTAATATATTTTAATAATAATATTATACTGTTGAAATATATCTACTCTCAGATAATTCTTAACTTGGTGTAAAATTTATTTCCATTAAGTTTAAAATTGCAAGCAGATATTTTTGTAAATACGTTAAGGTTTCAGTGCAATTATCTATATTTTGAAACTAAAAAATAAAAAGAGATATGATTCTCTCATACCTCCCAAAAACCCTTTTATAATTGATAAAACTTTTATCTATTTTACTAAGTTTAAAGCTAATACAACAGCAGCTAAGCAAGCACCTAATACCATTGTAAGTCTTGCAAGTACTACTTCTTTTGTTCTCGCTTTGTTTTTAGAAAAGAATGTATCTGAATTACCTGTAAGTAGGTTATTTAATCCATCATTCTTACTTGGTTGAAGCATGATTGCCACAATCATAGCTAAGCATATGATAACTAATAATACATATAAAGCCGTCTTCATTAACTCACACCTCCTACCATTTAATCCTTATGTATTTCATACTAACGTTTATATTTTATCATAAGCTGATAAAGATTACAATGCTATATTCTTTTTTACTTGTTAACATTTGTATATATTTTCTTGAAAAAATTCATAAAGAGAGCCTAAAGTGTTTTTCACTTATCAGCTCTCTTTATATAGATGTTTCTCTTTAAAATATATACTGACTTTCTCAACAGTATATATTTCTAATGTAAACACATTATATATAAATCATAATTAAAGTTATTAACAAACAAATATTGGATATGCTATATACTACGTTTTAATTTATCCACTAAATATCTCTAGTTGATGGCAAGAAAAGGAGTGATTAAATTATCTCTTTTTATAGCTATCTACATATTTGTTACATTTTTTAAACTTTATTACTTTAAGTTAAAGAATGCAGCCATACCTCTATACTCAGCTACTTCACCTAATTCGTCTTCAATTCTTAATAATTGATTATACTTTGCAACCCTTTCTGATCTTGCAGGAGCTCCTGTTTTTATTTGACCAGCATTCATTGCTACAACTAAATCTGCAATTGTCGTATCCTCAGTTTCACCTGATCTATGGGATACTACTGCTGTATATCCTGCTCTATTAGCTACTTCTATTGCATTAATAGTTTCAGTTAAAGTGCCTATTTGGTTTAACTTTATAAGAATTGAGTTAGCAACTCCCTTTTCAATTCCCATATCGAGTCTCTTTTGATTTGTAACGAATAAATCATCACCAACTAATTGAACTCTACTTCCTAACTTATCAGTAAGGTACTTCCAACCTTGCCAATCATCCTCTGCCATTCCATCTTCAATTGAGATAATAGGATATTTATTCGCTAAATCTACATAGTAATCTGCCATTTGTTCTGGTGTTAATTTTCTACCTTCTCCAGCAAGGTTATACATTCCATCTTCAAAAATTTCAGATGAAGCTGGGTCAAGAGCTATATGAAAATCATTTCCTGGGTCATATCCAGCTTCTTTTATAGCTTCAACTATAACTTGAATTGCTTCTTCATTTGATTTTAGATTTGGTGCAAAACCACCTTCATCACCTACTGCTGTATCATAGCCTTTAGATTTTAAATTTTTCTTTAATTGATGATATACATCTGAACACATTCTCAATGCATCGCTAAAGGATGTAGCCCCTGTTGGCATAATCATAAATTCTTGAAGGTCAACATTGTTATCTGCATGTTTTCCACCATTTATAATATTCATCATAGGAACAGGTAAAACCTTGGCATTAACTCCGCCTATGTATTGATATACAGGTAAACCTAAGTATGCAGCTGCTGCTTTTGCTACTGCTAATGATACGCCAAGAATTGCATTAGCACCAAGCTTACTCTTATTTTCTGTTCCATCAAGCTCAAGCATTTTTTTATCGATTAAAGTTTGATCGAAGACATTCATTCCAATCAATTCATCAGCGATAATTTTATTTACATTATCTACTGCTTGCATTACTCCTTTACCGCCGTACACATGCTTATCACCATCTCTTAATTCCACAGCTTCATATGCTCCTGTAGAAGCACCTGATGGTACGGCTGCACAAGCCATTGTTCCATCTTCTAGAACTACTTCAACCTCAACAGTTGGGAAAGCTCTTGAATCTAAGATTTGTCTTGCATAAACATCTAGAATTTCAACATATTGTTTCATGATTTTTTCCTCCTTAAACTAATGTAGTTTTTTCTCAAATTTATATCCACTTCTAATATTATTACTAATAATGTAGAAGATTATTACATTAAACTCATTGATATTAAAATTTAACATCTTTTCTATACCTTTATTGTACACTTTAATTTTCTAAAAATAAATATATTTCAATATATTTCATATGTTAAATTTTTATTTTTCTCCTGATATTTTCATTTTACTAGATTTTACCCATTCATCAAGCGCTTCTTTGTTAAATATATAGTTTAATCCTAATGAATTATCCTTAGTAATATAACTCAAATCACTTTTGCCTATCCCTAAATCGCAATAAAAAATTACTCCTACATATACTGTAAGAACAATTTTTATCAATTAGTAATGATACTATTTTTATCTAATCCATTCTGTCTTAGTATAGCCTCTAATGTACCATCTGCTTTCATATCATTAATTATTTTGTTTATTGCATTTAATAAGGAAGTGTCACCTTTTTTAACTGCCATTCCGATAACACCCTGTAGTTTAGGGGTATAGTCTATTAACGTTCTTAATGAAGGAGCCTTTTCCTTTGACAATTGGTGGCTTATAATAATAGAATCAGCTAAAGCCGCATCAATTTTTCCACTCTTCATAGCGTTAAATAATTCAGTTATACTTTCTACAGTTATGACATCTTTTATCAATTTATCTTCTTTCAACTTTTTGGTTAAATCTTCAAATATTGTTCCTCTCTCTACTCCAACTACTGCATTTTTCAAATCACTCATAAAATTAATTTTTGAAAACCTTGGTACAATAACAACTTCTGATTCTTTATACAATGGCTTAGTAAATGCTACTAGCTTTTCACGTTCAGGACTTATAAATATCCCACCAATTGCTACATCTATACTTTCATCAGTATTAAACTTTTCTAACAAATTTGCAAATGCTTCTTCCTTAATGTCAATTTTATTAACCCCAAGTCGCCTTGCAACTTCATTTATGATATCAGCATCAATTCCGCTTATCTCATTTGTTTCTGGATTTATTTGAAAAAACGGATTTTCCTCTGGTGGCCCAACAACAGTCAGTACTCCTTTTTCTTTTATTGTTTCCAACCTATCTTTCCTTATTGAATTACTTTCCATAGCATCTATCCTTGGTCCAATTATTATACCAATAAGGCTTGTAATAATAATTAAAGTCATTATTTTTTTCATAAATAAAAGTCTCCTTAAGGTCGATAAACATTTTTATAATTATTATTTGTAATTTGAATTAAATTATTTGAATTTTAAATATAAATGTTAGTGCTATAATAAACGTAAAAAGTCCACCTAGAAATTAAATTCTAGGTGAACAATCTTTTTTTTATATCATTGATAGATAGTAGGCTTTAATCTATATGACTATTTAAAAGGTTAGTAAATGCCGTTGCCCCATCATAATTCAAATGTGCTGTATCATAGTAAAAATTATTATTATTAGAGATTTGTTTATAATCCTTAAAATCTAAGTACTTAAATTGATACTTCTGTTGAAATTTATAAATTATTTCTTCAAATTCTCGCTTCCAGTTAACATATTCAATTCTATGAATTTCTTCTACTGCATCATATCTCGGAATAAGTACAATATAAATTTTAATATTTGCATTTATTGTATGCAAACTATTTAAAATTTCATCAAAGTAACTTATATTCTCATCTATAGTTTTTTGATACCGTTTCTTAGCATGTTTTGGCATATGATCTGGCATACAAAAGTCATTAAATCCCTTTTCAATTCTTTTGTTTCGATTACTTGCAGAAGGGAAATCGTTAAACAACTTACATTGTGTATCATCATACATATTTTCAAATAATTCATCCCTTAAAGTTAGTTCCTGTGAACTTAAAGATTCTATTATTTTAAAATTCTTTTTACTAAGTTCATCATTTATATCTGGTGAATACCTCTTATTTTCTAAATAATTATGATAAGCTTTATGATATCCTCCCCAAGAGTAATAATGAATTATTTTATTTGAAAGAGAAACATCAAAATTAAAATAGGTATAATCAAACATATCTATAATAGCGTAGCGCAAATTTTTAATTTTATCTGGATAATTTTTTATACAATGCTTCAAAGTCATTAAATTATAATATATATCCTGGCTAGAGACAGATAAATTACAAAAATTCGCTTTCAGATATTTAGGATTAATTCCAACTTCTGAATGTGATAATCCTAAAATAATCCCATTATAACCATCTTTATTATTTGGATGTTGCATAACTCTATCAACTTTTTGTGACGGTACTCCATTATAATAAAAATAATAAAAATCCACTATTTTTGATGATTCAATTTTATATTTCTTAATCAAATATTCAATAACACCTTTACAAACCTTAGCATTATCAATTCCTAATACTATATAATCGTAACTAATTGATTTTAAATCTTCTAATCTATAAACTTTAGTATTATTTATATATTGAACCTTAGGGCTAACATCAGTATATCCTACAATCTTATGGATATTTTTTAAAGTTTCTTCAATCCGTATTCTTTTATCGCTTGTCCCAAAAATAATAATATCCATGTTATCCTCCAGTAAAAAAATTTAGAACTACATCTTATTAAAAACATTTAAACATGTTAAATAATTTTTGAAATCTCTTTGTATCCTTTGTATCCTTAGTTTTCTAATGCATCATTGATAAGTAGATTTATAACTCCTAGTCACAAACCTCACTTATTAGTAATAATGTATCTATTCTAAAAAGTTTACTTTTAGACAATGATGAATCATTTTCTCCACATGTTCTTCTGTCAATATCGGCCATTGGAATCCTAGTCTATCAAGTATAAAATTAGTTTTATCTGATTTTAATACAAACTTAATAAAATTATTATTTAGTCTTTCACTATAGTTAAATAGCAAGTTAATAGTATACTCATTATTAGGATTTTCAGAATATTTTTCTAATAAATACTTTAAAAATTCTTTATCCTCTATAAGTTTTAAATTCACAATAAACTTTTCAACAAATTTTCCGAATTCAGAAATATTAACACTATTATCATTAAATATATGATAAGTCTCATTTACTAACTCTTGTCTATTAAAAAGTAACACTATCGCCTTACTTACATAATTTACAAAAGAAAACTCAAGCTTCATATCCTCACCTATTGGAAAGGCTGACAATTTTATATAAGATTTAATTAATTTATAGAAAGTATTATCCTCTATATTCTCTTGAAACTTACCATTCTCTGAATTAAATACAAGATTACCAACTCGAAGGATATTACATTTTACACCTTTAAGTCTTGCCTCTAAAACTAGCTTTTCTGCTATTTGTTTAGTTTGAATGTAATAATTATCATTTTGCTGTCCTATATCGAAATCATATTCAGTAAAATGAACTTCCTTCTGATTTTCCACTTTCCCATACCCTACACTAGTTGTTGAAATATGATTATAATCCTTAATAATCTTATTAGAAGAAAATTCAAGTAAGTTTTTTGTCCCAGCAACATTAACAGAATATAATTCATCATACTTTCCATAGTGTTTTACATTAGCAGCACAATTAATTATACATTGAACTTCTACCGATATTCTGTTATATACCTCATTACTTAATCCTAAATTTTTTTCTGAAATATCACCATTTAATACGCTTATTCTTTCTTTATATTTAAAATATAACTCTTTATCAAAATAGAACTCAAACTTTCTTGTTAACTTTTCTATTGAATCATTAATATCATTGCCTCTTATAATTAGTATAATCTTACTAAAAGTACTTTCTAATAGGTCTCTTAATACATATATACCTAAATAACCAGTTGCTCCGCATAACAAAATTTTTTCATAGCCTTTAGTTGTATTTATATTTATATCCTTATAAATTTCATTCTTTTTGTAATAATATTCAATATTATTTTTCACTTCTTCTCTTATGCTTTCTTGAATATCATTATTCAAATTATTTGTTTCTAAATCACTACAACTAGCTATTTCATTTTTACTGCTAGCTAATGCTAGAATCTTATCAATCATACTGTCTTTGCTCAATTTTTTAGATAACTCTGCTATAGTTTGTTTTTCGAATATATCATTTGCATTAATTTTATAATCCAAAACTAACTTAGAAATCACTTTTATAGCTTTAATTGAATCTCCACCTAGTTCAAAAAAATTATCATGTATCCCTATCTTTTCTACTCCTAGAACTTCACTCCATATCTTAGCTAATTTTTCTTCCATCTCATTTGTCGGTGCTACATAATCTATACATACTCTGTCTATTTGTGTTGGTAATGCCTTTTTATTTATTTTTCCATTTGGTGTTAGAGGTATCTCATCTATTTGCATAAAATATCCTGGAATCATATACTCTGGCAACTCTTTACGAATTCTTTCTCGAACTTTATTAAAATTAACCTGAATATCAGATACTATATAAGCAAAAATTGCTTTCTCCCCACTAAAATCTTCTCTTGAAGCCACTACAACATCCTTTATATATTCAACTTTACGGAGAACATTTTCAATTTCTCCAAGTTCTATTCTAAAACCTCTTATTTTTACCTGTTCATCAATACGCCCTAGATATTCTATGTTTCCATCAGGAAGCCATCTTGCTAAATCTCCAGTTCGGTATATTCTTCCTTCACCATATGGATTATTAATAAATTTTTCAGCAGTAAGCTCTAAATTATTCAAGTAACCCCTAGCTAATCCAACTCCTGCGATGCAAAGTTCTCCAGGAATTCCTATTCCGCATAAACTCATTTCATTCATAATATAGATTTTCTTGTTTTCAATAGGCTTCCCTATAGGAATTTTCTCCGGTATCTTTCCTTCATCCTTATTGCACCAATATGTTGCACATACTGTTACCTCTGTTGGACCATAAGCATTAAAATATCGTGAATATTTACTATTTGCTTTTACTATCTGCGTATTAGTTTCCGATCCTGCAGATATCAAATTTTTTATCCCCTTCAACTTAACTTGCCCTAAATATTGTGGAGGAAGTATCGCCATTGTAATTTCGTTATTTTCTACAAATCTTTCAAAAAGCTTAGTATCCTTCTGTTCCTCTCTTGATATGATATATAAACTAGCACCTGTTAGTAAACTCGCTGTTAATTCAGCTACCATTGCATCAAATGCAAAACTAGAGAATTGTAAAATTCTATCTTTCTCTGTTATCCTATGATTCCTTATGAAATATTCTCTAAAATTTACTACGCCTATATTTTCAATCATTACACCTTTAGGTTTCCCAGTTGTTCCTGAAGTATATATTACATAAACCAAGTCACTTGGTATGTTTACACTTTTAGGATTTCTATCTTCACCTTGAAAAACTTTATTATCCTTAAGATTAATTACTGGTATTCCTTCTGATTTTATCTCAGCTTCATAACTAACAATAACCTTAGGTTTAGAATCATTTAACATATAAGAAATTCTATCTTCTGGATATTCTATATCGATAGGAACATACGCTCCCCCTGATTTAAGAATTCCTAAAATACCAATTACCATTTCTAAACTTCGCTTTGCTAAAATAGCCACAAATTCATTTGGTTTCACCCCTAATTGACGAAGCTTAACCGCTAATGCATTTGCTTTCTGGTTGAGTTCTTTATAGGTTAATTTTTTCTCCATATATACCACTGCAATATTATTAGGAGCTTTTTCTACCTGCTCCTCAAATAACTCAACTACGGTTTTTTGATTTGGATATTTTACATATGTATTATTAAATTCATTTAGAATTAAATTTCTTTCTTGTTGACTTAATATTGAAATTTCATTTATAGTTATATTTTTATCCTTAAGAACTTCACTGAGTAGTAATTGAAATTGATTACATATCTTTTTTATCGTTTCTGAAAAAAACAAATCTGAATTATATCCAAAAAAACCAAAAATTCTATCTTCATTTTCTTCAATCTGCAAGGAAACATCAAAAAGTGATTTTCTACTTCCTAATTGATAGTCTTCGACTCTTAAATTTTGTAATTCAAACTTCAATCTTGGAGTATTTATATAGTTAAATACTAATTGAAAAAACGGATTTCTACTAGCATCTCTAATTGGACTCAATTTTTCTACTAATTGCTCAAAAGGAATATCCTGATTATCATAAGCTTCTAATGTCGTATTTCTTACTCTTTCAAGAACTTCTGTGAACTTCATATTTCCATCTAATTCAGTAACTAAAACTACTGTATTTACGAAAAAACCAATAATATCTTCTGTTCCATTTATTTTCCTATTAGCAACTGCTGTTCCTACAGTAATATCTGATTTCATAGTATACTTATAAATTAAGCATTTATATACTGATAACAAGACTACACTTACTGTACAATTATTTTCAGCAGCATATTTTTTTAATTTTTCTACATTACTGCTACTTAATTCAAAAGGAATAACATCACCATTTCCAGTTACGACCTTCGGCCTTTTTTTGTCTGTTGGGAATTCAACATCTTGATCAATATTTTTTAATCTATTCATCCAGTAATTAAATTGTTTTTCTATTCTTTTTTGAGAATAGAGTTTTTTCTGCCACTCTGCATAATCACCATATTGTACTTTATTTGTTTCTCGTGAACAACGTCTTCCGAGGTATAATTGATTATATTTTTCTGTCAATTGTCGGTAAAAAACTCCTGTTGACCATCCATCAAATATAATATGATGGATTACAGTTATAAATATCTTCTCTTCAGGACTTATCTCAATTAAAGAAAATCTAATTAATGGTCCTTGTTCCAAATCAAAAGGTTTATCTGTCTCTCTTTGAGCAACTTCCCTCACTTTTTCTTCCAACAAATCATCATCTACATTAGACAAGTTAATAATATTAACTTGTCCTTTAAACGCTGGCTCAATAACTTGCATTATTTCTCCATTGATATATTGGAATCTAGTCCTTAATGACTCATTTTCATATCCAATGATATTCAATGCTTCTTGAAATAAATCTATATCCAATGTTCCATAAATACGAAACCCAAAATACAGATTATACATTATGCTATTAGGATTAAACTTTTGTAAAACCCATAATCTATTTTGTTCATAGGATAAAACAAAATAATTATTATTTTCTTTTCTTGGTACCCGCTCTATAAAATTGTATGACAACTTCTTCTTCTTCATTTCTAATATAGCTTTTAGTTCAATTCTCTTTTTAATAGATTCATCTTTATTGAAATCACATTCCATCAATAATCCCCCTGAGGCACTTTAATCCTTTATTTAATCATCCAGTTCACTTAATAAATTTGCAAGTTCTTCCTCACTCAACGAATCAAATAACTTTTCTTCTATTATCTGTGATAATGTTCTTACTGTTAATCCATTTGTAAGTAACTCCAAGATAGATAAGTTAATATCATACATTTCATTAATTCTATATACCATTTTAATAGCAATTAACGAATGTCCTCCTAATTCAATAAAATTATCATCAATTCCTATAGAATCAATAAATAACATTTCCTCCCATAATTGAACCAATTCTTCTTCTAACGGAGAAGTTGCAGCCACATAAAAACTTTCAGTTACTTCTTCTATTTCAGGCAGAGCTTTTTTATCAACTTTCCCATTTTCAGTTACAGGTAAAGCATCTATTTTCATCATTTTCGTTGGCAACATATATTCAGGTAAGTATGCACTAAGCTCATCTCTAACTTTTGATATTATTAACGCATTTTCTGAAATAATATAAGCATTTATTTCTTTATCACCATTTTTATTTTCTCTAGCAATTACTGTAACATCCTTTATATCATCGATTTTTCGGATGACACTATCAATTTCTCCAAGCTCTATTCTATATCCTCGAATTTTTACTTGATCATCTTTTCTTCCTTGGATTTCAATATTACCATCTATCCTCCAACAACCCATATCTCCCGAACGATAAAGCTTTCCGTTTCCAAATGGATTATCAATGAACTTCTCTTTTGTTAGTTCCGAAAGATTTAAATACCCTTTTGCCACACCACTTCCAGCAATACAAATTTCTCCTTTTTCACCAATATCACAAAGTTCCATTCCATCTAAAATAT
Organism: Clostridium cellulovorans 743B; assembly: GCF_000145275.1. Classification (NCBI taxonomy): domain Bacteria; kingdom Bacillati; phylum Bacillota; class Clostridia; order Eubacteriales; family Clostridiaceae; genus Clostridium; species Clostridium cellulovorans. The sequence goes on along the minus strand of NC_014393.1, from coordinate 905,256 downwards.
AGACTTGTGTATTTGATATTGGTTTTCCCACTATTAATTCCTCTTGTCCACTAAAATCATTTACAACACAGCCAGTCGATACTATTGTTGTTTCGGTAGGCCCATATGAATTTACTATAATAGCATCTGTATACTGTTTTAGTTGGTTAAATAATGTTAAGTCAAACTTTTCGCCTGCAAGCATTATAAATTTTAATCGTTTTAAATATTCCCTTCTACTATCGTCAGATAAAAATAATTTTACTCTACTCGGTGTAGTTTGGAGTATTTCAATCTCATGTTTTAGCACCAACTTTTCAAAATCCTCTGTTATTTTCTGTTCTAATGAATTGGCTATATATATTGTCATTCCATTTACTAAAGAGAATACTGTTTCTGTAACACTTAGGTCAAATGCTAAATTATTCACACACGCAATTCTAGAATATCCATTATCAAAAACTGGCTTCATAATTCCACAAGTGCTGTTATAAGAAAAATTCACAATGCATGAATGCTTAATCATAACTCCCTTAGGATTTCCTGTTGTACCCGATGTATAAATCAAGTAAAGAATATCATCTGGATTATTAACCTGTTGCAAATTTCTAGGCTCATTTTGTATTTCTGAATCTAAAGCTAAATCAATTATTGGTATTTCACTATCAACTACTGTTCCATATGTAAGTATTGCTTTTGGCTTACAATCTGAAAGAATATATTGAATCCTTTCTAATGGATAAGAAGTATCTATAGGTACATACGCTCCCCCAGCTTTTATAATCCCATAAATTCCAATCAACATTTCTATACTTCTATCGCAGATAACTGCAACGAAATCATTAGGTTTTACATCAGATGCTCGAAGCTTAATTGCTATTCCATTAGCTCTTTCATTGAGTTCACCATAAGTTATTTGTCTATCTTCAAATACTGCGGCTACCTTTTCTGGTGAAATAGAAACCTGTTCTTCAAATAATTGAACAATAGTTTTTTCACTTGGATATTCTACAGTAGTATTGTTAAACTCATTAATTTTTTTTATAATATTATTACTATTCATTACCCCATCATCCTCATACCCGTATTTTATACTTATCTTTTCTTCATTCTTTCTAATAAATGCTTTTTAATATCTTTTGATAAAATAGTTCCATTTGTGTCCTCAACTTTTTCTTTATTGATAGTACTATTAAAAGTTTTTTCAATAATACAACCCTTTATTGTTTCATAGTCAATTAAGTATTCATCATTTTCTTTGGCATCGTTTACTATACATTCAATAATTTCTAAAGCTTTTTCCTCTCTATGACTTTCTGAAAATCTAAAGCATTTTTCTTTATATTCTAAATTTAAAAGTTTCTCAATACTATCAGTAATGTTTCTATAATTCCATCTTAAAGGTGGAAGATATTCGCCTAATCCAATTTGTTTTACAATTGCTCCATTCAGCGGTCGATCAATATAATCTGCTAAAATCAATTGAGGTGTACCTACACTTAATGCATTGCTAGTTGTTCCAATACCGCCATGATGAATTATAAGACTTGAAAATGATAAAACATCATACAATGGTATATAATCAAATATTAATACGTTTTCAGGAATCTTGTTAGGTAATAATTCCTTATATTTTGTTGCCACAATAACTTTCCTATTAAACTTAGCGGCTGCTTCAATAGAAATATTGTAAAATTCACTTCTAATCTTCTTACTAGTTCCGCCAGATATTACTATAGGTGAAGGCTGTTCTATTAATATCTCGATTAAATCATTTGGTATAAAACTATTACTTTTATCAATAGACTCTAAAGGAAATCCGACCAATCTAATCTTCTTTGGTATGTTAACAATGTCACTTTTATACCATTCTGGCCACAATCCTATTTGGATTTTAGGGCTATACTGCCAAGCTAACCAACTTTCTATAGGTTCTAGTCCAACTTTTTCTCTTAGTTTATTTGCTTCTTCACATAATTTTTCTGAATTTATATTATTATAATTAATGATACTTTCGTATTCATATGGATTCATATATACCCAAATTAACGGTAAATTCATCTTTTCGGCTAACATTAAAGCTGCTATACTGGAACGATTTTTTGCAATTAATATTGTATCTTCCTTTATGCAATATGGTTTCAACAACTCATATTCTTTCATTCTCACATCAATACTCTCATACCGATCTTGAAATAGTTGAATTTCTTGTTTTGCCGCAATTGTATCAGTATATTTAATAGCACTATCCATTAATTCTCTATATTCATCCCATGTATCCCACGCGATAAAATTAATTCCTACTTCCTTAGCTTTTTCTTCATAAACACAATGCGTAAATATTGTGACTTCATGACCATTTTTTTTTAGATGTTTACCAATGTTTATAAATGGAATAACATCTCCATCAGACCAATGTGTAGTAATAATTACGTTTGCCACAGTTTCCCCCTATTAATTAATCCTTTTGTTTTTTTCTTAACAACTCTAGTAACATTTTTTTCTTTCTTTCTGAAATAGAGTCCATATTTGATTTATTATTGCAAACTACTCCATCTTCATTGATTTTTTCTTTACAATAATTAATACCTGTATTATTCAAATACTTACTTTCCTCTAAAGAACCTTCAGGGAAATTCTTAATTTTATAAGCTTCTTTGTTCTCTAAAAGTTTTTTAATACTTGAACATAGTTCTTCTTTATAGTTATCCTTTTTCATTTTTTCAGACAACTTTTTACATGATAATGATATATTATCCTCAGTTATATTGTTTAAAATTTTTCCAAGAGATTCAGCATTCCAGTTTTTCATTGGAAGAACTTTTGCAACTCCAAGTTTTCTAAGCTTATCTGCATTATCCGGACCATCTGCTATATGAGGCATTATTATTTGCGGAATTCCACAGGCAATTGCTTCACTACCTGTTCCTATTCCTCCATGATGAATAACGGCATAAACATATAACATAATATCTTTTATTGGCGCTTTATGAAGCCTTAATATATTACCTTCAAGATTTTTAGGAACTAACTCATCAAATGGTGTAACTAAAATAGCATTTATATTTTCCTTTGTGCAAGCTTCAACTGCTATTTTATAGAAATCAGGGTTTATCACATTACTAGTTCCTGCAGTTATAAGTACAGTTTTCTTCCCACTATTCAAGAATTTTTTTACCTTTTCCGAAATTTTGTATTGATCATTAGTATCTTCAGCTAAAAAACCAATAGTAGCTATTTCATTAATATCCTTTGTCTCCTCAATTGCATACCACCTTGGCCACACAGCTATTTTAAACCTTGGTGAACACATCCATTTTGTCCAACTAGATATATTTTTCAACCCAGTTCTACTTCTCACAATATTAATTTCATTAACCATTGTTTCACCAATAAGTTTTTCATGTAATTCTAAATGTTGCAAATAATTAGGTGCAAGAAAAACAGGAACACCTATGCAATTATATTTCTCAGCAACTAATAATCCAGACAAACTAAAACGATGTCTAAATAAGATAATGGTATTTTCGTCTATACAATATTCTCTGATGAGCATATACTCTTTATACATTCTATCTGCGCCACAATATTTTTTATTAAATTCTAAATACTCATCTAGTTTATTTATAGGATCTGATAATTGGTATAAACTATCATTCTTTTCTTTATATTCTTCATAATCATCAATCGCTACAAAGTTTAAGCCACTTTTTTTTGACTCTTCTTCATATATACAATGCGTAAATATGAACACATTATATCCAGCATTTTTTAATATCTTTCCTAGTCTAATAAACGGTATTACATCACCGCCTGTACCATGAGTAATCACTAATACATTTGCCACTTAGCCTCTCCTTTTATAGAATAATTTTTATATACTTTAGCTATCGACTAAAAACCTACAAATAATTAACAACGATTTAATATTCAACTATTAAAATAAATTCAATAGCAAAGTCTCATTGTAAAATACATAAATAAATGTAATTATTTTATTTTTTATCATTATAATAAATCAACACATATTATAATGTATATAACTACAATTTATATATAACAAGTTAAATATTATCACCAGACCATATTTGTGTCAATAAGTTGTATAATTCCCTTACTTTCCTCATAATTTTATTTAAATTCTTTTAGAATTTCTGAAAATTCTACATAAAAAAACTAAGCATTAGCTGTTTCTAATGCTTAGTTTTTTGAAATTTTTATAATGTGTTGTTAGTGTCATATGCACTACTCAACACGATATTATTATTTAAGTTTTTTCAATACTCTACCTATTTTACGATTAAGCTCTTTCCAGTCATATCTGCTGGTTGTGCTACACCCATAACTTCAAGCATTGTTGGAGCTATGTCAGCTAATGAACCGCCATCTCTTAATGCTTTAGCATTGTTAGCTATAAATACGAAAGGTACTGGTTCTGTTGTGTGAGCTGTGAATGGCTTACCGTTAGAGTAATCTATCATAGTTTCAGCATTACCGTGGTCAGCTGTTATAAATACAGCTCCATCCTTTTCAAGTACTTTATCAACTATTTTACCTGCACAAGCATCTACAGCTTCAACTGCTGCTTTAGCTGCTTCGAATATACCAGTATGTCCAACCATATCAGGGTTAGCGAAGTTTAATATTATCATATCATATTTATCTTCATCTAACTTAGCTAATAATTGCTCAGTTAATTCTGGAGCACTCATTTGTGGTTGAAGATCATAAGTTGCTACCTTTGGAGAAGGTATCAATGCTCTGTCTTCGTTAGGATTTGGTTCTTCAACTCCACCGTTAAAGAAGAAAGTAACGTGAGCATATTTTTCTGTTTCAGCTATTCTTAATTGATTTAAGCCGTTTGCTGCAACAACTTCGCCTAATGTGTTTTTGATTTCTTCTGGTCCAAATACTACACGTAAACCAGTAAATGTTGAATCATATTCTGTCATTGTAACGAAGAATAAGTTTAAATCTTCTCTTTCAAAACCATCAAAGCCTGGTTGTGTTAAAGCCTTTGTCATTTCTCTTGCTCTGTCTGGTCTGAAGTTAAAGAATACAACTGAATCATTTTTATTTATTTTTGCAACTGGTTTGTTTTCTTCATCTATTATAACAGTTGGTAATATAAACTCGTCAGTTTTGTTATCATGGTATGACTTGTCTATAGCTTCTAAAGCTGATTTAGAGAATTCACCCTTTGCATTAACCATTGCATCGTATGCAAGTTGTACTCTTTCCCATCTGTTATCTCTATCCATAGCATAGTATCTTCCTGATACTGTAGCAAATTTACCTACGCCTTGTTCATTCATGTAGCTTTCTAATTCTTCTACATATTCTTTTGCTGATGATGGTGGAACGTCTCTACCATCTGTGAAAGCATGGATATATAATTTTTCTAATCCATGAACTTTTGCAAGGTCTACTAAACCTTTAACGTGTTCTGTGTGTGAGTGAACTCCACCTGGTGATAAAAGTCCCATTAAATGAAGAGCTCCACCATTAGCTTTTGCATTATTTACAGCTTGAACTAAAGCTTCTTTTTCGAAGAAATCTTTATCTAATATTGATTTTGTTACCTTTGTTAAAGATTGATATACAACTCTTCCTGCACCTATATTTAAGTGTCCAACTTCAGAGTTACCCATTTGTCCTTCTGGTAGTCCAACTGCCATTCCACTAGCCCCTAATGTAGTGTGAGGGTAATTGCCCCAGTATTTATCAAAGTTTGGTTTGTTAGCTGCTGCAACGGCATTTCCGTCTACTTTATCTGTTATACCAAAACCATCCCATATCATTAACATCGTTGGTTTTTTAGCCATAATGTTTTCCTCCTATAACTAATAATTTTTATCATATATTTTTTAAACCTCCTGCTCTATAGGCCAAGCCTCAAAGCAGGAGTTAGTGAGTTATCTTTATAAATAGCTTTATCTTAAATAACAAACTAAAAATATTATAAATACTTTTGCTTGAATTGTACATAGTGTAAAACTACCTATACTATAATACAATTTCTATTATTCTAAAGCTACGATTTTTTAGTAGTTTACGATTTGTGCAAAGTCATCAGTTAAAAGACTAGCTCCGCCAACTAAAGCACCATCGATATCGCTCTTAGCCATTTGTGCCTTGATTGTTGAAGGTTTAACTGAACCACCGTATTGGATTCTAACTTTATCAGCAGCTTCTTGAGTGTATAATGAAGCTAAAGTTTTTCTGATGAAAGCTATTGTTTCATTAGCTTGATCGTCTGTAGCAGTTTTACCAGTTCCTATAGCCCAGATTGGTTCGTAAGCTATAACAACTTTTTCTAAGTCTGCTTCTGCAACGTCTGCTAAGTCAGCTTTGATTTGAGCACCGATAACTTCTTCAGTTTTATCAGTTTCTCTTTCTTCTAAAGTTTCTCCACAGCAAAGGATTGGAATTAAGTTGTGTTCGATAGCTTTTTTAACCTTTAAGTTACAAGTTTCATCTGTTTCAGCGAAGTATTGTCTTCTTTCACTATGTCCAATTACTACATAGTCAACTCCAATTGAAGTTAACATCTTAGGAGAAACTTCTCCTGTGAAAGCACCACTTTCTTCAAAGTGCATGTTTTGAGCACCAATTTTGATGTTGCTTCCTGCAGCAGCTTTAACAGCAGCATCTAAAGCTATGAATGGTACACATAAAACAACGTCACATGTAGCATCTTTAACTAGTGGTTTAAATTCATTTATATAAGCAACTGCTTCGTCAACAGTTTTGTTCATTTTCCAGTTTCCTGCGATTATTGCTTTTCTCATTTTAGAAATCACTCCTCAATTTAACCTCATATGTAATCTTACTAATATTATAATCCTTGTATACTTTTCAGTAAACAATAATTATTATCAATTAGTTGATTCATTGATTTAATACTTGTTTTTATTTTGATAAAAATTATTAATTATAGTTAGACGTCTATAAATTTTCACGATCACATCGTTCCCCCTATAAACGTCTTTTATTACTGTTGAATGTAGGAGTACATTCAACAGCAATTATCACCTATTGTTAAATAATAAATCAGAACTGCTGATCAAAATTGACCAGCCTATAAGACTAATTATTCTCAAGGTATTATGTCAAAATTCTATTTGTCGTTTAATGCAGCTATACCAGGAAGTTCTTTTCCTTCTAAGAATTCAAGTGAAGCTCCACCACCAGTAGAGATGTGAGTCATCTTGTCTCCGAATCCTAAGATATTAACAGCAGCAGCTGAATCTCCACCACCGATTATTGTAGTAGCACTTGAATCTGCCATTGCTTTAGCAACTTCAACAGTACCTTTAGCGAAGTTTTCGAATTCGAATACTCCCATTGGTCCGTTCCAGATAACTGTCTTAGCGCCTTTAACTGCATCAGCAAATAAAGCTGCAGACTTAGGTCCGATATCTAGACCCATGTGTCCTTCTGGAATGTTTTGATCTTCAGTTGTTACAGGAGTTGCATCAGCTGAGAATTTATCTCCAACAACGTTGTCTATTGGTAATAATAACTTAACGCCTTTAGCAGCTGCTTTTTCTAACATTTCTTTTGAGTATTCAACTTTATCAGCTTCTAAAAGTGAAGTTCCTATTGTGTAGCCTTGAGCTTTTAAGAATGTGTAAGCCATTCCACCACCGATGATTAATGTATCAACTTTTTCTAAAAGGTTGTTGATAACATTGATCTTATCAGATACTTTTGCTCCGCCAAGGATAGCAACGAATGGTCTTTCTGGGTTTTCTACTGCGTTACCAAGGAATTTTAATTCTTTTTGGATTAAGTATCCACAAGCAGCAGTATCAACGAAGTTAGTTACGCCAACAGTTGAGCAGTGAGCTCTGTGAGCAGTACCAAATGCATCATTAACATATACGTCAGCAATGCTAGCTAAATCTTTAGAGAAGCTTTCTTCGTTCTTACCTTCTTCTGGTCTAAATCTTGTGTTTTCAAGAAGAACTACATCTCCTTCTTTCATAGCAGCAACAGCAGCTTTAGCATTTTCTCCAACTACTGTATCGTCAGCTGCGAAAACAACTTCTTTATCAAGCATTTCGCTTAATTTTTCAGCAACTGGTGCTAAAGTTTTTGATGGGTCTGGACCCTTAGCTTTTCCTAAGTGTGAGCAAAGGATTACTTTAGCTCCGTTATCCACTAAGTATTTGATTGTTGGCATTGCTCCAACTAATCTGTTGATGTCTGTGATTTCGCCATCTTTTAATGGAACGTTGAAGTCACATCTAACAAGAACTCTTTTACCTTTAACTTGTATATCTTCAATACTCTTCTTATTATATTCCATCTTATTCACCTCGTAATAGATAATATAGGTTTTAAAATTTATTGTATAACAGATTAAAGTACTATAAATCTTCTCTGTTACAAAACAAAGTTAAACTATCCTAACTTAATTTGTCAGAGATTACTCTAACATGCAGAAAGATCAATAGATACCTTACATCTATTTAAAAAGGCCTGGGTTCATAGCCCAAACTACAAAACCAGACCTTATGTGTTTTAGTTATTTAAAATAACCAGAATTTTTAGTTTAAACTATTTTGCTATTTCAACAAAGTATTTTAAAGTTCTGATTAATTGTGAAGTGTATGACATTTCGTTATCATACCAAGCAGCAACTTTAACTAATTGCTCTCCGTTTACTTCCATAACTCTAGTTTGAGTTGCATCAAATAATGAACCAAAGCTAGTTCCAATTATGTCTGAAGAAACTAATTCTTCATCAGTGTATCCGAAAGATTCAGTTTGAGCAGCTTTCATAGCAGCATTAACTTCATCAACAGTTACTTTCTTTTCTAAAGTTACAACTAATTCAGTTAATGAACCAGTTATAACTGGAACTCTTTGAGCTCCTCCGTCTAATTTACCTTTTAATTCAGGGATAACTAAGCCGATTGCTTTAGCAGCTCCAGTTGAGTTTGGAACTATGTTAGCAGCAGCAGCTCTTCCTCTTCTAAGGTCATTTTTTCCGTGAGGGCCGTCTAAAGTATTTTGATCGTTAGTGTAAGCATGGATTGTAGTCATAAATCCTTTTGTTACTTTAAAGCTATCGTTTAATACTTTAGCCATTGGTGCTAAACAGTTTGTTGTACAAGAAGCACCTGAAACAACTGTTTCTGTACCATCAAGTATTGCTTGGTTAACGTTGTAAACAACTGTTTTAATATCGCCAGTAGCAGGAGCAGAAATAACAACTTTCTTAGCACCAGCTTGTAAATGTAAACCAGCTTTTTCTTGAGTTGTGAAGAATCCAGTACACTCTAAAACTACGTCTACTCCTAATTCTCCCCATGGTAAGTCAGCAGGATTTCTTTCAGCAGTAACTTTGATTTCTTTTCCGTTAACTACGAAAGCTCCGTCTTTAACTTCGATTTCACCGTTGAATCTTCCTTGTGCTGAATCATATTTGAATAAGTGAGCTAAAGTTTTAGCATCAGTTAAATCGTTGATTGCAACTACCTCAAATTCAGGATTTTGAATCATTAATCTTAATGCTAATCTTCCTATTCTTCCAAAACCGTTAATCGCAACTTTTGCCATTGTGATTACCTCCTTAAAATTTAAAAAATTATATTTTGGTTAGTTTTTGGTTTATGTTAAATACATATAGTAGCATAATAGCCACAGTATATATTTCTCATCAATAAATTTTTTATGAATCACTTGTTTAGTATTTTTATTTGAATTACAAAATATACAGAATTTCTTTAGCAGTTCCTTCATCAGTTATAAGCACTGCATTAGGTTTATTAGATAAACTTGCTATAATTGCTTTAGCTTTTTCCTTACCACCTGCAACTGCAATTAATTTATCTATTTTAGATACATCCTGCCCTTTTATTCCTACCGTTGGAATAGTATAAACAGCATTTCCCTTTTCATCAAAATATGACCCGAAGGCTTCTCCTACAGCACCCTTCTCGTCTAAATATGTACGCATTTCTGGTGAAAGATCTCTTCTTTGTGCCATTTTATCAGCTCTGCCGATACCGCATATAAGCACATTTACATTATGTAATTCTTCAACTACATCTCTGATGCTAGATTCATTCATTATAGAATGTATAACCTTTTCATCTTTGATGCTATCTGGTATATGTAATAATCTATAGGCAGCATTCATCTTTCTTGCAAGGGTCGCCGTAAGTGTGTTAGCTTCATATTCTAGGTCTCTACCTATTCCACCTCTAGCAGGTAATACGGTTATACCTTTATAAAAACTATTAGAAGGCATGTTGTCTACTACACTCTTTAATGTGCTTCCACCTGTTAAAGCTAAAACATCTTTATCCTTGATGTTGTTTATAATGAAATGAGCTGCTACCTTTCCAAGCTCAAACATTACCGACGGATCTTCTTCTAAATCGCCTGGGACTATAACAACATTCTCTATCCTAAGAACTTCTTTTAATTGTTTTTCAACCTCAAAGAGCCCTTTAGCTTGGTGGATAAAATTTTTAAGACTATCAATTATTTCTTCGCCCTCCGCTGTAACATTCATTCCTGATGAGTTAATTTCTATAAGATGCTGATCCTTTAAAAATTCTACTTCTGATCTAACAACTCTCTCACCTAACTCAAGCTTAACAGCAAGAATTCTTCTTCCTATGGGCTGATTATATTGTATTGTCCTCAAAATTCTATATCTTTTCTCCAGCTGTTGTAATAACTCAGGGACTAATTTTTGTAACAATCTAATCGTTTTTCGCAATTATAACACCCCACTGGTCAATACATGTCCCATCAAACCATTTTCTGTCCCACAACTATTATAAATTATAATTTGGAATTTTTAAATAGTATTTTGGAAAAAACTTAATTATTTTTTGTTTTTTGTGTAGTTATAGTTTTTCCATTGATGTTGGGATTATTCTCATTTAAATGTTATAATGCTAATTATGATTAATTTGAATTTTTTTCCATCTCCTTATTTATTATTCGCTCTTTATTTTTATTTTCCTTCATTTAATCTATTTTTTTAATCTAAAGCTAATATATCCTTGATGACTTTTATATAACTGTTATATGTATAATTTCAATATGTAATATTCTGTGTCTTTATAGTAAAATTTAGTTTAAGTTCTTTTATATTCAATTCATATCCCCTAGGTAAAATCAAAATATATGAGGTTTCATTATTTAAACTACTTCAGAAGCTTATTAGAATTTTGAAAAACTAATATATGATTTGAAGAACCTTTATTAAAACATACATAGATTTTTAAATTAGAACATCTATAGTTATGATGTAATAGTAATTAACCCGTTGTGCTAGTTAAATACGCTGGCAATACTTACAAATAGAAAAACTCCAGCATATTTGCTAACCTATCATTAAAAAACACCACTAATCTAATGATAGGAGGCTAACCTATATGCCAGAGTTTAATAAAGATTCTACCATAACAATAAATGACTTAAAAGATTTTATTGTTGTCACTTATGTTATAATTGATGACTTTTACCAAAAAGTAACTCCAACATTTATTAAAAATCGTCGTAACATCGCTAAATCAGTAATGACTGATAGCGAAATAATTACGATTTCTTTAGTAGGTGAACTCTTAACCATTGACTCTGAAAAAGCATGGTTTGGATTTTGCTCTAAAAACCTACGAGACTTATTTCCCAACTTTTGTAGTAGGCCGAGGTTTCATAGAGTTAGAAAGTCATTATTTCGAGTCATTGATGAAATTCGTAAAGAGTTAACGAAATTTCTTAACTATCAATATGACCGAATGAGAATTGCAGATAGTATGCCAATTCCTGTGTGTAAGTTTGGGAGAGCTCATTTCCATAAAGCTTTTAAGCCGGAGGCTGCCTACGGGCGATGCGCTTCGAAAAAAGAAACATATTATGGATTCAAATTACATGCTTTAGTAGCCCTCGATGGCTATATCACAGATTTTACTGTAACAGCAGCAAATATTGATGACAGAGATGTCGTCTGGGAACTCACAGCTAATTCAGAGATTGATATACTAATAGGTGATAAAGGATATATAGGTCAAAAAGTTGCTTCGCAATTAAAAGAAACAAGGTACATTCGTCTTTTAACAATAAATCGTAACAATAGTAAAACTAAACTTTTAAAACCTTTTAGGCAGTTGATATTCAAGGCTCGTCGTAGAGTAGAAACTACTTTTTCTCAGCTCTCCGAGCAATTAAATATGCAGAGGGTTCTTACAAAATCAACTTGGGGATTTGCCACAAGAATATCAAATAAAATATTAGCTCATAATCTTTGCTATTTTATAAATAAATTTTTTAATATAGGTATAGAAATATCAAAGATTAAAGAATTAGTATTCGGATAATAATTTCCAAAAACAGTATATGAGACAATAGGATAGGACTGCCTAAAATCATGGTATAAATATCCTTTTAATGAAAACTTATCTGCTAGCACAACAGGTTAATTAACAACTTGTTATTAGTAAAAAAGGAGGTGAACTTTAGTGAGGGAGCATTATCCACAAAAACTCTCACTAAAGATTAATATGATAAGACAAGCGATCCTTGAAGACAGCAGAATTGCTGCACAATTGGCTATGTTATTATGGCCTGATAATGAAATTAGTCAGCTAGAAGAAGATATGAAAGAGTACATAGATTCAAATAATGGAGCTGTTTTTATTTACTTTGATGAAACCACACCTGTTGGATTTGCTCAGTGCGGTTTAAGACATGATTATGTGGAAGGAACCCAAAGTAGTCCTGTTGGCTATTTAGAAGGTATTTTTGTAAAAGAAGAATATCAAAGGAGATGCATAGCTAAAAAATTGCTAGCTCAATGTGAAGAATGGGCAAAAGCTCAAGGCTGCAGTGAGTTTGCAAGTGATTGTGAACTAACCAATATAGATAGCTTAAAGTTCCATTTGCAAATTGGTTTTGAGGAAACTAATAGGATAATTTGTTTTAAGAAAAAACTATAAGTATAGATAATATGCTTTCAAGATTTGATCAATTTGAATTTAAAGCTGAATATGATAGTATTGTTAACACATTTCCAGATTTTGCAGACTTTGTATACACACATTCGTCTATTTCAAATCAATTTTACAGTGTCCTTTAACAAATTTAAAAAGAGGCAAGCTAATTCTGTTAAACCGTTGAAGCTTACCTCTAAATTATTATAATTTAAACTTATTAACTTCTGTTTCTAAAACTTTTACAAGTTCATTAAGCTGGCTTGCTGAATTGCCAAACTCCTCTAAAGTAACAACCACTTCTTCTGTCGCAGCTGACACCTCTTCTGTAGAAGCTGAAGCTTCTTCTGAAACTGCAGAGATATTTTGGATTTTTTCTATTATATCTTCTTTTTTCTTGTTAGTTTCCGTTAAAGCCACTGCTATTTCATCAGTTTCGCCCTTTAGAATCTTAATTGAATCAGATATTTTATCAAATATATCCTTTGTAAGGGTTACAGCCTTCGTTTGTTCATCAATTACAACTTTAGTGCCTTCCATAGTTGAAACTGCTAAAACAGATTTCTCTTTAACCTTCATTATTAATTCTTGGATTTGTTTAGTTGCTTCTGATGATTGGTCTGCTAATTTCCTTATCTCCTCTGCTACTACAGCAAAGCCTTTTCCTGCTTCCCCTGCTCTAGCTGATTCAATAGCTGCATTTAAGGCTAAAAGATTTGTTTGTTCAGCAATACTGTTTATTGTACTAGTTATATTTCCAATTTGTTCAGTAGCTCCATTCATATCTTTTATTACTACCATCACTTCATTTGAATGATTATTAGCTTCATCTGTTTTCTTTGAAAGAATATTTACTGCTTCTACACCATTTTCACTCAAAGTATTAGTTTCTTTTGATATTTCATTCATTTTATTTGTTAATGAATCAATATTAGAAATATTAGTAGCTAACTCTTCAATAGAATGAACACCTTCATCAATATTTTGAACTTGATCAATGCTTCCGTTGGCTACTTGTTCTATAGTAGCAGATATCTTATTTACTTCTGCAGTAGTTTCTGAAGCCATTTTGCTAATACTATTAGAATTTGTAGCTATAACATCTGTTGAATATTTCAAATTATGAATAAGACTTCCTATATTCGCAATCATCCTGTTGAAATCCTTTGAAAGATCTTCAAATTCATCCTTTGAATCGATAGAAGCATTAACAGATAAATCACCTTCTGCAGCTTTATTAAAAGCAGCTTTTAAAATATTCATTTTCTTTGTAATTGAACGACTAAAGAATATAGAACCAACTAAGGCTATTAATCCTAAAACTAAAATTAATATCATATTAATATTTTTTATAACATTAGTATCACTTAGCAGTTCTTCTTCCGGCACAGCTGACATCAATTTCCAACCAGTTGTTTCATTTGTAATATAGCTACAATATTTTTTTACACCTTTATATTGATAAGTATTAATTCCACTATTACTATTTTTAATCTCTTCCCAATTCGAAAGCTTGGTAATTTCTGTTCCAGCTAATAAAGAACTATCTGGATGGGCTATCACAACCCCTTCATAAGTTGATATAACAGCAAAACCTGTTCTTCCTATCTTAATTGATGAAATTGATTGAGATAAAGTATCTAAGTTTATATCCGCTGCAAGAACACCAACTATAGCATCATTATTTTTAACAGCCATTGATAAAGATACAATCATTTTACCTGAAACTGCATCTTGATATGGATTGCTATATACTACTTTACCTGGATTTTCTATAGCATTTTTATACCAAGTTCTTGTAGTAGGGTCATAATCCTTTGGCAATTCTTGAGCGGGATATAGAGTCATCTTTTTACTTGGTTGTCCAAAATAAAAATTCATTATATCTGTTCTAGCATTACGGCTATCTTGAAGTAGTGAAACAGCGAATTCTTCATAAAGCGGCTTAATTGCCATTTCCTTTAAATTTACATTATTTGATAGCATACGTAGCATGCTTTCAATTCCTTGAAAGTAACTATCAAGACCTCTATTAACTTCTAATACAGTTTGTTGATTAGATTCTGTAAACTTAGTTGATACAATTTTATTAGATTTATTGTAGGTTATAAAACCCAATATACCTATAGGCACAATACATAAAGTTGTTAATACAGCTATCATTTTTATTTTAATACTTCTAAAATTAATATTTCTTTTCTTTTGTTTCTCCATTACCTTTTCCTCCTAAATTAACGTTTTTAGTTTAATTAATCTTTAACCTTTCTCCATATACCCCCAATCGGAGTTTAATCTATCAAAAAATCTTTTAACTCTATTTTGAACATATGAAGCGGCGTATTTAATAACTAGCTGAAATTCTAGCTATATTAACTTTCATCCTTTTTATATTTCGACTTTTATTTTAAATATTTCATAGTTTTTTAAAAACTTTTTGTATTTAATTTTGTTTTTATGGCTACTTTTCATAAAAATAAGTAACGATATGGAATATTAAAATGGCAAAAATAAAAACCCATCATCTTCAAGAGATGATGGGTTTTTATTATCTTGAACCTTTTTCGTATGGTACACCATCTGCAGCTGGTGCAGTAGTTTTTCCAACAAATCCTGCTAAAGCAAGCATTGTTAAAACATATGGCATAGCAAAATATACTTCTGTTGGAAGACTCCAGCCTAAAGCTGGTGCTTGAATTTTAAGAGCATCTGCAAAACCAAATAGTAAGCAAGCTAGGAAAGCTCCTACTGGATTCCAGTTACCAAAGATTACAGCTGCTAGTGCTATAAATCCTCTACCACTTACCATTCCTTCTCTAAATAACATATTATTCATAGCTAGAGATGCACCACCAAGACCTGCAAATACACCTGAAAGAAGAACACAGATATATCTTAATCTTATTACATTTACACCCATAGTATCCGCCGCTTTTGGATGTTCTCCTACTGCTCTTATTCTAAGCCCAAGAGCAGTTTTCTTAAATACAAAGTGTACTAATATAACTAAAATTATAGCTCCGTAAACATACCAGTTTAATTGACCAAGGACTCTACCTATTACAGGTATCTTTTCAAACATTTCTCTTGGGTAGCTCATTGGTTCTATCCCAGCTGTTTGACTATGTATATCATAGAATTGGAATATCAAATAACTAGATAACGCCCCAGCAAGAATATTAATAGCAACACCGGATATAACTTGGTCTGCTTTAAATTTTATACTAAGTACTGCATGGAGTGCTGCTATTGCTGCACCTGCTGCCATACCACACATAACTCCCACAATAAGGCTATCAGTTGCTAAGGTTCCAGCGACAGCGAAAAAGGCTCCTGTTACAAGCATACCTTCTATACCTATATTTACAACACCCGATTTTTCTGATATAACTCCACCTAAAGCTGCAAAAATAAGTGGCGTAGCAAGTCTTAAGGTTGTTGCTATAATATCTAATATTACATTAACCATTTACAGCTGCCCCCTTTTTCTTTCTTTTTAAAAATTTAAACGTATAGTCTGCTGCTAAGAAGATTATGATTATAGCTTGAATTAAGCTAATTATTTCTTTTGGTATATTGTTCATCTGCAAATATAATTGAGAACTATTTAACGCTGCTATTAAGAAAGCTGATAATATTGCAGCAATAGGGTTGCTTTTGGCAATTAATGCTACAGTCATACCATCAAAACCAAAATTAGGGAAAGCAGCCATTTGTAGCATTTGATGTTGAACTCCTGAAATATAAGTAGCACCACCAAGACCTGCAACAACACCAGAAATAACCATAGCTAAAACAATATTTTTCTTTATGCTAACTCCACCATATTCAGCAGAAGTAGGGCTTAAACCTACAGCTCTTAATTCAAAGCCAGCTTTAGTTTTATTTAAAAGAAAATAAACTAAAACTGCTGTAAGTAATGCTAAGAATACACCTATATTAGCTCTATTACTTGGTCCTAAAAATCTAAATAATTGAGCTGATCCTTGAATAACATCAGTAGCTGATTGACCTGCTTCAGTAAACTTATTCATAACTAAATAATTACATAGATAAAGAGCAATAAAGTTCATCATTATTGTATTTACTACTTCGTTAGTTCCTCTCACTGCTTTCAGATAACCTGGGATAAATGCCCAGAAACCACCTGCAGCAACACCTGCTAAAATTACTAATACAATATGAATTGGTCCTGGAATTCCAGGTATTAATCCTACAATTGTCGCACCCATCATACCTACTATGAATTGTCCTTCAACACCAATGTTGAAAAGACCTGTTTTAAAAGCTATTGCTTGTGCAAGACCTGCAAACAATAATGGTGTAAGTATTGCTAAGGTTTCAGAAAAGCTATCCAGTGATCCTAAGCTTCCTTCTGCTATTGACTTTAAAAGTATTCCAACAGCTGAAAAATAATTTTCACCTGTGCTCCATACAACAAATATAGCGGAAGCAAGAAGAGCTACTAATATTGATGCTACTGGAACTCCTATTGATTTTGCTAATCCTTTTACGGAAGCCATTCTATTTTGCTTTGAAGTATCAATATTACTCATTTTTACCCTCCTTTTCTAATGAACCTCCTGCCATTAATATGCCTAGTTCTTGTTCTGTTACTTTTTTTGCGTCTACGATATCCATTATCTGGCCGTCATACATAACAGCAATTCTATCAGATAGATTCATTATTTCATCCAATTCAAAGGATACAAGCATAACAGCTTTGCCTTTATCTCTTTCCTCGATTAATTTCTTGTGTATATATTCTATTGCTCCTACGTCAAGTCCTCTAGTAGGCTGTGCTGCTATGATAAAATCTGGGTCTTTATCGATTTCTCTAGCAACAATAAGTTTTTGTTGATTACCACCTGATAACTTTGAAGCCTTAACATCTTCATTTGGAGTTCTAACGTCAAACTGTTCGATAAGCTTCTTTGCATGTTCTCTAATCTTTTTATAATTCAACACAAGACCTTTACTAAATTCTTTTTTATGATGTACTCCTAGGATTGAATTTTCTACTAGTGAATAATCTAAAACTAGACCTCTTTTATGTCTATCTTCTGGAATATGACCAAATCCCAAGTCTATTATTTCTCTTGGCTTAAGTTTTGTTAACTCCTTACCATTTAAAGTAATAGAACCTTCTGTTGCTTGTCTAAGACCACTTATAACTTCAATTAGTTCACTTTGACCATTACCATCAACTCCAGCAACACCTAAAACTTCACCAGCTCGTATGTCAAGGTTTACACCTTTTAATACAGGTAACTTTCTATGATCTATAGCTTTTATATCCTTAATTGATACTATAGTATTTCCAACTTTAGCTTTTTCTTTTTCTGTAACTAGATTTACTTTCCTTCCGACCATCATTTCCGCAAGTTGATCTATGTTAGTGTCCTTAGTTTGTACTACATCTATCAACTTTCCACGTCTTACAACAGTTACCCTATCACTCATGCTCATAATTTCCTTAAGCTTATGAGTTATAAGAATAATAGATTTTCCTTGGCTAGTAAGACTCTTGAATATTTCGCCAAGTTCTTCAATTTCTTGAGGTGTTAAAACTGCTGTAGGTTCATCAAGTATAAGAATTTCTGCTCCTCTATATAGAGCCTTAAGGATTTCAACTTTTTGTTGTTGTCCAACAGTTATATCCTCTATTAAATCATCTGGTTTTACATTAAAGCCATATTTTTTAGCTAATTCTGCCACTTCTTTTTCTGCTTTTTTAATGTCTATCTGAATGCCTTTTTTTGGTTCCGATCCAAGAATAATGTTTTGTGTTACAGTAAAATTATGTACTAACATAAAATGCTGATGCACCATTCCTATACCAAGAGCAATGGCATCTAATGGACCTTTTATATTAACCTTTTGTCCATTAACAAATATTTCACCTTGCTCAGGTTGGTATAATCCATATAGCACATTCATCAATGTAGTTTTACCAGCACCGTTTTCCCCTAATAAAACATGGACTTCGCCTTTGTTTAAATCAAAGTCAACATTTTCATTTGCTACTGTTCCTGGGAAGATTTTAGTTATTTTTTTCATTTCTACAACCTTTTCCACGAACTCTCCTCCTTCTCTAAAAGAGCTAGATGCACTTCACATCTAGCTCCCCATATTACTTATTTATTATTGTCTCACAACTACAGATTAAATATTTATTCTAATGTTGGTGCTTTAAATTTTTCTAAGTCTTCTCTTGTAGCTGGAACTGTAAACTTTTTGCTCTTTATAGCTTCTTTGTATTTGTTAGCTAAATCTATAACATCTTTAGCTGTATTCTTGCTTGTAGTTTCAGCCATATCAATTCCGCCTTCTTCAAAGCCGTAAACTTTTTTACCAGCTTCGAATTTACCTTCAGAGAACTTCTTAGTTACGTCATAAACAGCAACGTCAACTTTTTTGATCATTGAAGAAAGAATTGCAGATGCATTTTCTGGCATTGTTAATGATTGATCTTGGTCGACTCCGATAGCCCAAACATCTTTTCCTTGATCTCTTAAAGATTTAGCTGTATTTAATAGACCAACGCCAACTCCACCAGCAGCATGATATATTACGTCACATCCATCGTTGTATAATGCTTTAGCGATTTCTCCACCAGCAGCAACGTCTGAGAAACTACCAGCATATCTAACGTTGGTACCTGATTTTCCATCTTTAGGCATTAAAGCTTTTGCAGCTTCAGGGTTAACAGATGCAACACCTGCAATAAAACCTGCTTCAAACTTATTTATAAGTGGACCATCTATACCACCTATGAATCCAACTTTATTAGTCTTAGTTGTTTTACCTGCAATAACACCCATTAAGAAAGAACCATCTTCTTCTTTGAAGTTAATTGACATTACATTTGGTGCATCAACAACATCATCTACTATTGCATATTTTTTATCTGCATTATCTTTTGATACATTTTCCATAGCAGTCTTAAATTTATAGCCTATACCAAATACTAAATCATTGTCTTTTGATAATTGTTTTAAATAAGGTTCATAATCAGCATTTGTTTTTGACTCAAGAACTTTAGGATTTAACTTTAATTCATCCTTTGCCTTCATTAAACCTTTGTTAGCAGCTTCGTTGAAGGATTTATCATTTATACCACCTTCATCAGTAGCCATACCAACTTTTGCAGAAGAAGTTGTTTCTGTCTTAGTACCACTGTCTTTAGTACTTTTATCCTCAGTCTTTGAACCACAGCCAGCTAAAGCTGTTGCCACGATAGCAACTGTTGCTACCATTGCTAGTAATCTCTTTTTCATAATTACCCTCCTATTAATATGTACTTTTTTTGAACCATATGATAAAATAAAAGAATTTTCTTCTATTTTCTCCAAAATAACTCGTTGGGTCCCAATAATATATAATATACGTTATTAAAACCTAAAAATCAAGGTGTCGCATTATAGAATTTACAATTTTCCATATTAAAAATAATAAATTTGATAATTACTGTTTTTTATTTCTATTTTTCGATAAAAAAGTAACCGCAAGCACCATCTCCAGAATGTGTTCCTACAACACAACCTGCTTCACTCTCTATGTAACTTATATTGTTATCTTCTAAATTAGCTTTTAAAGCATCATAAGCTTCTGGATTTGCTCCAGCGGAAAGCAATATTACTTCCGTACCTTCCAATACTTCACATTTATCCAAATCTGTAATAATAGATTTTATCGCTTTCTTTGTTCCTCTAACCTTTTCTTTTACACTCATTTCTCCTTCTAAAACTTCTAATATCAATTTAATATTAAGGACTGCACCTATAGTCCCTGCAGTTTTAGATAGTCTACCACCCTTTATAAGGTTATCTAATTTATCGAACATTAAAGAACTCTTAACTTTATGTCTAAGCTTCTCTACAGATTCCTTTATTTCGTGAATACTCATACCTTGATCTCTTAAATTTGCAGCTCTTAAAACAAGCACGCCAAGTCCTGAGGTTACGTTTTGAGAATCTATAATTTCGATGTCCTCAGTTTCTAGTATATCCTTTGCAATCCCAGCTGATTGTACTGTACCACTCATTTTTGAAGATAAATGGATTGATAAAATTTTATAGCCTTGGTCTAAATATTTTTTGTAAACCTCTGAAAATCTTTGAGGATTAATTTGAGAAGTTGTAGGCAATACTCCATGAATTTCAATTTTGTCCATGAGCTCACTAAAATTTATTCCTGTTCCATCATGATAAGTTTTGTTATCAATAGTAACTAATAATGGCACAACCTCTATATCATATCTTTCAATTACTTCCTTGGGTAAATCACAGGTACTATCTGTAATTATCTTTATTTTCTCCAAAGTTAACTCCCCCTTACTTCATATTTGGAAAGCCAATCTGTCTTGTAGCTTCATAACTAACTATCGATACAGTGTTTGACAGATTTAAGGATCTTAAACTAGTTTTAACCATTGGAATTCTTATTAGATTGTCTGGTTCACTATTCCTGATTTCATCTGGTAATCCACTAGATTCCCTTCCAAATACAATAAAATCCCCTTGTTTAAAGTCCACTTCATCATAATACTTTGTCGCCTTGGTAGTTGAATAATAGAAGGTTCTATCCTTAAACTTTTCTCTCAACTCTTCAAAAGAATCATAATAAGATATATCCGCATCCTTCCAATAATCAAGGCCTGCTCTTCTCAGTTGTTTATCTGTTACCTCAAAGCCAAGTGGTCTTATAAGGTGGAGCTTACTATTTGTCAAAACACAAGTTCTAACTATGTTGCCTGTATTTTGAGGTATTTCTGGCTGATATAGTACTATATTTATATTTTCTTTGTCTAAAATCATAGAATCCTCCCAAATAAACTTCAGTAAATGTTACACATTAGATAATTATATAATATAATTGTTTTTTTCTCTACCAAAAACATTATTATATTTATCTAGAGAGAATTTCTACTGATAGTTTTAGCATTTATGTATATTATTATTCGATTAAGAATTTATAAATCGATTAAGAATTACTTCCTATTTTCTAATCATTGGCTCAATTACGAATTTTTCAATGGCTTTTCCAACGCCACCTTCTACATTTGTATCAGTTATATATTTTGCAGCTTTCTTCACAGCCTCATTACCATTACCCATAGCAACACCAAAACCTGCGTAAGTTACCATAGATAAATCATTTTCACTATCACCTATACACATAACTTCATCTCTAGAGAATCCATAATATTTAGCTAGTGCCTCTGCACCCTTGCCTTTTGTTACTCCGGCAGCCATCATCTCTATGTTATTTGTATAAGAACTTACAACTTCTAGCCCTTGAATCTTATTTATATCCTGTCTGATTTTTTGAATTTCTTCGAAGTCCTCTTCCATAACAATGCATTTAATTATCTTATCTCCATGATTTTCAACTGCATCACTTATATCATCATAATGGTAAAATTTCAATTTATCCTTATCTGAAAGCTGATCATTCATACTCCTATAAGGATGTGTCTCTGGAATATTTGCATTAGTTATCATAGAATCTGCTGTATATAAATAATACACCGATTTAAATTTTTCAAGAACTTCAACTATCTTCTTGCAATTTTCATAACCCATATTATGTTCTGCCATCACTGTATCACCGTATCTTATATAACCACCATTAGCTGAAATAATCGGTGTTTTGATACCTAAAAGCTCACAATATATCTTTGCTGATGCAAAAATTCTTCCTGTTGCTATTGCAATCTTCACACCTAAATCTGTAGCTTTCTTTATTGCTTCTAAGTTCTTAGGGTGAACTTCATGATGATTACTTAGTAGTGTCCCATCCATATCTATGCATACAAGTTTTATTGCCATCTATCAATTCCTCCTTTGCTAATTCAAAGATGCCTTCTATTTTTTCTTCTTAAATTTGTATATAAGATTCTTCTCATACCTTTGATTATACTATAAAAACATAAAAATTCTATACGAAAACCATCAAGACTACTTGAGCAAGTCCTGCTGGTACATGATAACATAAATTAAAGAAGTTTAGCCTTATAAAGCATATTTATTGGTAACCGATATAATTAAGTATAAGGTTCTAATTTATGTTAATAAAGTCTAATAAGCTGTATATGGAGGCGAATAAAGTATGAGTTTAATAAATCTAGACCTATCAAACTCAATAACTACGAATTACCCTATCCCCAATAATCTCCTTGAGAATAAAACAGATACAATAGAAGTTACAAACAAATTAAATAACACTGATCAGGTTGTCTTTAGTATTGATTATAGTAATAATGAAGTTTCTGCTATCTTAAATAAAATCAAGACTTCCTTTGATGATCAAAAATCTGTAAATAAAGATCCATCACTTATTGAATATACTACTTCCTATAGTGAATTGTTAAAAAATATTAACTCTAACACTAATTTTGATGATAGTACAAAAGCTAAATTAACTACGATTTTAGATAGTTCCTATGATTCATCTGCAACAAAAAAAGCCCAAGAAATTACACATGAAGCAGCTAATTTTTTCAATGCAGCATATCGTGCAAAACAAATATATGATAAGGAAAAAGCTCCTTTAGGTGTGCAAGGCATTAATCTCTATAATGAAGAAGATGCACAAAAAACAATTACCAATATGTTGCTAGGAGCAAAAACTTTTTATAAAAACAATACTGTTGCAGATGAAGAACAATTAGAAACATTTCTTCAAAACAGCTTTTCTGAAACTACTAGTATTGAAAAACTAGGTTATAAAGATTTTAAATTATTGCAAAATTCTTTAGATATACTTCATAATGAGAAATCCTATGAGGCTAATTCAATAGCTGAACATAATGTAGTTCGTGAGACTCTATCAACTAAAGCTATCGAATATCTTAAAGACCAAGATGCTTCTTCTATACTAACAGATACTTTCGAAAGGGCTTCTCTTCAGAATAATAGATACCATAAAAGAATTGAAATTTACGGTAAAATACGTTACGAATATGAAAAACTTTTAGAAAATCTAGGTTTAGATCGTGCTAATAAAGAAGCAATGCTTGAGGAACTTAAGAAAAAACGACAAAACATGATTGAAGAATATAATAAAGAAATGGAAAAACTTAAACGAGATTCACATAAGCTATATCTACTAAATAATATGCTTGGCAAAAATGATGTAAAATATGACCCTATGGAAACCTTAACTAAGAATCACGATGAACAACTGAAACTTAATGAAAAGCAACAAAATGAACTTCAAGAAAATTTGACTACCATGAAAGAATACATAAAAGAAACTGCGGAAAAATATGAAAAATTCATGAAAAATCCAGCAGAAACCATTGATGCTTATTTTGAATAACCAAACTTAACATATTAAAAAGACTGTTCACAAGGTACTTATCGCATTTGTGATACAGTCTTTTTTAATGTACTTTTATAAATGGAAAATTTATTAGTTATAAGATTTATAAAATATCAAAAACTTTATCTAGTCTTGTTAATTTAAATACCTTTAAAACTTGATTGTCTAAGTTCTTTAATTTTAGATATCCGTTTTTTTCTGCACATTTTTTATATATAGCTACAAGTACACCTAATCCTGTACTATCTATAAAGGTACAGTTTTTAAAATCAAGAATTAACTTATTGTTGCCGTCCTTTATATCATCAATCGCTTCAATTCTGAACTTTTCTGCTTCTTCCACAGAAAAATTCACAGGCATTAATATAGTAATATCTTTACTGCTTCCCTCTACCATTGAGGTTACCCCCTTATTTTAAATTTTTCTACCATTGCTTCAAGTTCACTTGCCATAGCACTAATCTCTTCAGAAGAAGCTGCTAACGATTCAACAGTAGCAGTTTGCTCTTCTGCTGCAGCTGATACCTGCTGACTATTGCTAGCTGTAGTTTCTGATATTGTTCCCATATTATCAATAAGCTTAATTATATCTTCAGATGTAGCAACCTCATCCTTTGTTACCTCTACAATCTCTCTTATATTATTCGTAATCTCTTCTACAACATTCATAATATCTATAAAAGATGTATCTGTTTCTTCAACAACCTTTACACCATTAGTAACTGCTATAGAAGTATTATTCATAGAATTTACAGCCTTACTGATTTCCGTCGCCATCGTTGATACTAAAGCTGATATTTCCATAGCTCCTCTATTAGACTCTTCTGCAAGCTTTCTTACCTCATCTGCAACAACCGTAAAGCCTTTTCCATGTTCACCTGCTCTAGCTGCTTCAATTGAAGCATTTAAAGCTAAGAGATTTGTTTGTTCTGCTATAGAATTTATGACACCTATTATATTCTTTACTTTAATAGAAAGCTCATTCACTTCTTTTAATACTTCTGATGTTTCGCTGGTCCCTTTGTTAATTATATCCATAGCACTTACAGTCTCTTGAACCTTACTTCGCCCAAAATGTGCTGCAGTCTTAGTACTTGTTGCATTTTGTTCTGCAGCGACAGCTTTACTCTGCGCCAACTCAACAAGACTCGCTAGTTGAACAAGCACCTGAGAGGAATCAATAACTGAATCATTTTGTCTTTCTGCACCAGATGAAACCTCTTGAATACTTGAAGCAATTTCTTCTGAAGCAGCATTTATTTCTTCAGTAGAGGATGCCATCTCATCAGCAGAAATAGCTAATTGTTGCGAAGCCCCTCTAATTTTCCCTACTATAGCTTCTTGTAATCTCATCATACTATTGAAGGATTTTCCTAATTCCTCAATTTCATCTTTAGTTTTAATATCTATAGACACAGTCAAATCACCTGTACTTACTAACCCCATCTTTTCTTGAAGCTGCCTTATTGGTTTAATGATACTTCTAGATGAAAATACAATTGCTACAGCCATTGCAGCTATTATAGATATCCCTACAATAATAATAGTATTTTTCATTATATTCTTCGCAGTAGACATATAATCATCGTAACCTACTGTAGTGGCAATTGCCCAATTGCCAGCTGGTTCGTAACTCATGAATTTCTTAACACCTTCATAAGTATAAAATCCCCAGCCCGCTTCACCATTTTTCATTTTTTCAATAAAACCTCTTAACTCATCGTTTTCTGTATTAGTAACATTTTCTTTCATTACCTTTTCTTGAATTGGATGTGAAATAATAAGTCCGTCCTTATCTATCATATAAGAATATCCTGATTTACCAACTTTAACTTCAGAAGCATATTTAGTTATTGCTTCAAAATGTATAGTGCCTATCAATGCACCAATAATTTTGTTATCTTGCTTTATTGGATAAGCTAGTGCAATAATTGGTTTGTTAGTTGCTTTTGATATAAGAACATCACTTATTGACGCATTACCTTGAATCGCTTCTTTAAAATATTGTCGATCACTAACATCTAAATTTAAAGAACTCGATTCATTATTTACTAGTATCTTTCCTTTCGCATCGGCTAATAAAAGCATTTCTATTTTAGAATCATTTTCCTTCTGTATTTCAGATAAATAGTTCAAGATTTTCTTTTTATTTTCTTCAGAACTGTTTACAATTGTATCTGATAACTTAGCATTATAGCTTGCTATCTGCAAAGTTCCCTTTACCATTTCTGTAGTATTAGTTATTGCCTCTGCTGCATGACCTGTAGTCTCTTTTAACTGTTGCTCTATAGTATGCTGAAGAGCAGAAGAAGACATATTATAAGATACAGCCCCTAATAAAGTAAGTGGTACAATTATCAATACCAAAAATACCGAAATTAATTTTATTCTTAAACTTACCTTCATAAATTTCCTCCACATTGTTTTTGTCTTATTGCTATATGCAAATATATTTATCAATCTTTAAGGTATTGTTATTAAACTCTACCTTATCAGCTAAAGCTTTTATTAAAAATAAACCTCTTCCACCTTCATTTAGCAAGTCTTCATCTTTAATCTCATCAGGAATTTGTATATTTTTATTCGTTTCTCCTGAATCGCTAATCTCAAGCTTTAAAACTTCACCATTACATTTATAACTTAAGCCAATTGGCTTTGAAATATCACCTTTATTTCCATGGTAAAAAGCATTTGACAGGGCTTCTGTTAAAATTAGATTAATATCAAAAGCTATCTCTTGAAAATCTTTTTTCTGTAATGATTTTTCTAAATAAGTAGTCTTAATGGCCTTAGCTTTTTTTACTACCTTGATTGTTTTAACTGACTTAATCGTCCTCACTGTCCTATTGGGTTTAACTATCTTGGCTGTTCTAACTACTTTAGCTACTTCATTTATTACATTCTCAATTAGCTTTTCATAACAGGGTAGACCACTAATAGTTAAAGTATTTGATATTATAATCTTGATTCACCCCTTAAGTTTACTGTGCTGTTTCTACACTGTAAAAAATAAATCTATTAAGTTACAATACTTTTATAGATAACCAGGTACAATCATCTTGAAGCTTTGCTTGGGTATTAATTTTTTCTTCTAAACAGGCTTTCAATTTTTCATGAACAAGTTCGCCAGAATTTTTGTTTAGTCTATTATAATCAAATATAAACTCCATACCATCACTATAAAAATTAAATATTTCTCCTTTTGAAAAAGGTATAATCACCTGTTCAAACTTAACTTCTTCAAACATTCCAAGCGGTGGTCCCTTAACAGTTGTTCTTTGCCATACACCTTTCTTGTTAGCACTAATAAATTCATTAATTCCTGCTCCAACAACAGTCATAATGCCAGCTTTGAAATCCATTTCAAAACAAATGCACGAGACATATTCCTCATCTAAATGTTTCTGTGCTTCTCGATTCATATACTGTACTACCTCTAAAGGATTTTTGTAAATTGATACACCATCATTAAAAATAACTTTAGTCGCTGAAATACTTAATGCAGCTGTAATTCCTTTTCCTTGCACATCTCCAAGTAATCCAATAACTACATCTTCACTTACCTTATTGAATAAATAGAAATCTCCACTCAAAAGTTTAGCAGGCTTGTATATGGTTTTCATATCAACCCTATTCTCAAGTGGAAATGGTAACCCTTGACGATGCTCTTGAATTTTCACTGCTCTATCAATTTCTTTTCTTCTTTCAGTTACATCTCTTAAAATAACTTGAACTGCTTCTTTCCCTTCGTAAATAAGGGGAGCACCTACAACTTCAATTTCCAATATATCTCCAATTGGGTTTATAAGTTTATAAGTCATTAATGGTAGAGGTTCTCTTTTTACTTGTGCCTTGTAAACTCTTTCTTTCGCTACCTCTAAAGAATCAGGATGTATAAACTCTAATATTGATTTGCCAATAAGTTCTGAGTGATTCATCCCAAGCTTTAAAGAAGCTTGTTCATTAGCAAATACAACAATTCCATTGCAATAAACAACAATAGCATCTGGTGACATCTCAACTAAAAGCCTATACCGCTCTTCGCTTTCTATAAGAAGATTTTCTGCTTTTTTTCTATCACTAATATCATGTACAACAGTATATAATAGTTTTTTCCCGGCCATAAATACTAGTCCTGAAAAAACTTCGACATCTCTTATTTCACCATTTGAAAGTCTATGTCTATGATACTGACCTCTAGTCTCACCAATCGCTTCATTGTCCTCTCTTGCAATACTATTTAAGTTTTTTAACACTGTTTCCTTAGGTAATAGATCTAAATCACTAATATTTTTCTTTCTGAATTCATCTTCTTTATAACCATAAAAATTACAGGCTGTTAAATTTGCATCAACGATATTTCCGCTGCAAGGGTCAAGCAAAAGTGTAATAAGATGATTTTGTTCAAAAATGCAGTTGTAATGTTCTTGGCATTTTTTAAAACCCATACTACTTACATTCTTGTAATTGGAAATCTCTTCAGCAACTATTACATATCCTTTGATTATGTCATCAAACTTTTTTATAGACATAACTGTAACCTTATCCCATTTTATTGAAAGTGCTGAAGTTTCTATCTCTAATTCCCCGCTCCATTTACCTTCCGAATTGATAGCCTCTCTTATATCAGTTTTATAATTCATATAAATATCACTTATCGATTTTATAGAAAATAAATTTTCTCCTATCAATTCTTCACGCTTACAGTTAAAAGCTTTTAAGAATGTATTATTTACATATTTTACAGTGAGTTTATCATCAAGAATTACGCTCTTATAAGAACCAAGTTCAAAAATTTTAATAAAGTCTTCTAGATCAAATTCCGCTTCATCAATATTAAAATCCATTTGAGCCCCCTTATACCTGATATTATAAAAATTAATTTTTCTCATTATCTTATCGACCAATTATGACATTTTTTTAGTGTTTCTTTTGGTTTTTTATACATTATTTTTATTCATTTTAAACTTTTAACTTAAGTACATAAGTAATGCTTACCTGTAACATTTCTTGTATCCCTATTAATGCTAAAATGTCAAATAATCTTTGTTATTTAATAAATACTTTTTTGAACATTTATGCACAAAATATTTATTAAAATTGCTACTTACTTAATTATTCCATTGCAAATATTCATAAA
The DNA here is from genome assembly GCF_000145275.1 of Clostridium cellulovorans 743B. Classification (NCBI taxonomy): domain Bacteria; kingdom Bacillati; phylum Bacillota; class Clostridia; order Eubacteriales; family Clostridiaceae; genus Clostridium; species Clostridium cellulovorans. The sequence continues at coordinate 875,853 of NC_014393.1, read as the reverse complement.
AGTTATTGCAAATTCAATTATTCTATTGTGTTAGAAGGTTAAGTATTATATAATGTTGCTTATTGATAATGAATATCAATTTCGTCTTTTTTTTGTAAATATTAATAAATATATTAAAGGAGTACTTTATGAAAGATTTTTATGAATTAGAAACCATTTCTATGGGGACAATAATAACCCAGAAAATTTATGGGGAAAATTCACAAAAGGCAGCATTGAAAGTAGAAGAAGAGATAAAAAAATTAGAATCTCTCATGAGCTTTTTTCTTGAAACAAGTGAAATATCTAAAATAAATAGAAATGCAGGACTTAATGCTGTAGAGGTTAGTGCTGATGTGCTATATGTTTTAAACCGAGCTAAATATTTTTCTGAAGTTTCAAGTGGCGCATTTGATATAACTATTGGTCCTGTAGCAAAGCTATGGGGAATCTTCACTGATAAAGCAAAAATTCCATCACAAGAAGAAATAACTTCTTCTTTAAAATTTACTGGCCATAGAGATATAACTATTGATAATAGTTTAGGCTCTGTAAAGCTTGAAAAGGTTGGAGAAAGTATAGATTTAGGTGCTATAGCCAAAGGCTATGCTGCTGATAAGGCAATAGAAATATATAAACAATACAACATAGACTCTGCTTTTGTTAATCTTGGAGGTAATGTAATGGTCTTAGGTACTAAGCCAGACGGTTCACCTTGGAAAATAGGTATTCAAAACCCACTTCTTAGAAGAGATCTGTGCCTAGGCGCTGTACATGCTGTAAATAAGACAATAGTTACCTCAGGAGATTATGTTAGATACCTACAAAAAAATAATAAAAAATACCATCACATCTTGGATCCACGGACTGGTTATCCTTCTGATTCAGGATTAATAAGTACTACTATAGTATCTGAAAAATCTATCGGAGCTGATGCAATTTCTACAGCTATATTTGTTTTAGGTCTTGAAGATGGAGTGAAACTAGTTAACAGTCTGAAGGATATGGAGGCTATATTTATTACAGAGGATAAAGAAATCCATGTTACAGAAGGTCTAAAGAAGGATTTTCACTTTTTTGATGAAGTTGAAGGATTTATATATAAAATTTAGTATATTAACCCGTTGTGCTAGTTAAATACGCTGGCAATACTTACAAATAGAAAAACTCCAGCATATTTGCTAACCTATCATTAAAAAACACCACTAATCTAATGATAGGAGGCTAACCTATATGCCAGAGTTTAATAAAGATTCTACCATAACAATAAATGACTTAAAAGATTTTATTGTTGTCACTTATGTTATAATTGATGACTTTTACCAAAAAGTAACTCCAACATTTATTAAAAATCGTCGTAACATCGCTAAATCAGTAATGACTGATAGCGAAATAATTACGATTTCTTTAGTAGGTGAACTCTTAACCATTGACTCTGAAAAAGCATGGTTTGGATTTTGCTCTAAAAACCTACGAGACTTATTTCCCAACTTTTGTAGTAGGCCGAGGTTTCATAGAGTTAGAAAGTCATTATTTCGAGTCATTGATGAAATTCGTAAAGAGTTAACGAAATTTCTTAACTATCAATATGACCGAATGAGAATTGCAGATAGTATGCCAATTCCTGTGTGTAAGTTTGGGAGAGCTCATTTCCATAAAGCTTTTAAGCCGGAGGCTGCCTACGGGCGATGCGCTTCGAAAAAAGAAACATATTATGGATTCAAATTACATGCTTTAGTAGCCCTCGATGGCTATATCACAGATTTTACTGTAACAGCAGCAAATATTGATGACAGAGATGTCGTCTGGGAACTCACAGCTAATTCAGAGATTGATATACTAATAGGTGATAAAGGATATATAGGTCAAAAAGTTGCTTCGCAATTAAAAGAAACAAGGTACATTCGTCTTTTAACAATAAATCGTAACAATAGTAAAACTAAACTTTTAAAACCTTTTAGGCAGTTGATATTCAAGGCTCGTCGTAGAGTAGAAACTACTTTTTCTCAGCTCTCCGAGCAATTAAATATGCAGAGGGTTCTTACAAAATCAACTTGGGGATTTGCCACAAGAATATCAAATAAAATATTAGCTCATAATCTTTGCTATTTTATAAATAAATTTTTTAATATAGGTATAGAAATATCAAAGATTAAAGAATTAGTATTCGGATAATAATTTCCAAAAACAGTATATGAGACAATAGGATAGGACTGCCTAAAATCATGGTATAAATATCCTTTTAATGAAAACTTATCTGCTAGCACAACAGGTTATATTAAACTATGCAAAATCATTGTAGAAGATTTAACTACAGTTTTATATATTTTAACATGTTAGATTTTCTTCTTAAATTATAATAATTATTCAAAATTGCACTTTGTTATTGATAATGAAACTCATTATTATATCATTTCCTAGTATTTCACAAAAATATTTATCTCTTTTGTTAGGAGGTGTATTTATTAATTTAACGCTATATGTTCCAATTAAAAATCTACATTGATTTCATAAATTGTATATGCATTTTAAATGTAGAAACATTATTAGAACTTATATATTCCTACATAAAATATAACTTACACTCTATAATCTCATAGATTTTCATTTAAATGAGATATAGACCTATACATTCATATTAAAAAAAGATTATCTAGCATCTATATTTAGCTAGAATCGTATTGGGGGTCATAGTTTGGATTTAAAATCATCTAACATAAGCAAAAAAATAAATGTTCTCAAAAGGAAATTTACCTTAATAAAAATTTCTAGAACAATAATTCAGCTTATATTCTTATACTTCTTTTCTGGAATGTTTACTTTAGCTTTCACAGGCTTCAAGAGTATGTTTTTACGATTAACTAGAGAGGACTTTAGTTTAGTAACCTCTTTTAACTTTTTAGCAGCTTTTATTGCTGTAGTCGCTTTATCAATTTTAATAGGCAGATTTTTCTGTGGCTGGTTATGTGCCTTTGGAGCATATAATGATTTTCTATATTGGGTCTCTAGGAAATTCATCAAGAAAAAAATTAAAATCCCACAAAAAATTGATGAAAAACTCAGATACATAAAGTACATAGTTTTATTATTTATTATGATCGCTTTCTGGTTCTTGGATTTAGCCCCTGAAACTAGTATAAGCCCTTGGGATGCTTTTGCCCAATTACCTCAAATAGCTACCATGGCACCATTAATGCCTATAGCTTTTATACTTTTAGCTTTAATAACAGTTGGAGCTTTACTTATTGAGAGATTTTTCTGTAAATATTTATGCCCTCTTGGTGGAATCTTAGCTATAACATCAAAATTCAAATTAATATCTATCAGTAAACCAACTGCTCAATGTGGAAAGTGTCAATTGTGTACTTCAAAGTGTCCTATGGGATTAAACTTATCAGAGGTAGAAGCAGTAGACAGCGGTGAGTGTATTTCTTGCTTAAAATGTGTAGACGTATGCCATAGAAGCAATCCTCATTTAGTAGCCTTTAAGAAAATCAACTTAAAATGGTATTCTTCAACAATTGCAGCGCTTTTATTATTTAGTTTTATTTTCTTTGGCAAAAAATTTGTTAAACCTGATACAAGTCTTTCAAATAAAGCTGTTTCAGCAGAAATCGCAAAGGCAGATGAATCTCTTTACAATGATGGAATATATATCGGGGTTGGTACAGGCTTTAGACCAAACTTAACAGTAGAAGTAAAAATAGTTCAAGGTAGAATATCAGACATTGCAATAACCTCACACGAAGAAACTACAGGCTATTATGAACAAGCCTTTGACATAGTTCCAAAGGAAATTCTAGCTTCACAAACAACAGATGTAGATATAGTATCTGGGGCAACAAAATCAAGTAACGGTATAAAAGAAGCTGTTGCAGATGCTCTAAAAAAAGCAAGAAAACTAACAGTAGAAAATAAGAATTCAGCAGATAATAAAAATACTACTGACAAAACTAAAACTGAAAATAAATCACCAGATGTCTCTATGGACTCAAGCTTAAAATTTAAAGACGGTACTTTTACAGGTTCAGCTACTGGATACCAACCAGGACTAACAGTTGCAGTAACAATAACTAATGGTAAAATAGCAAACATTGAAATTACATCAGACAACGAAACTCCTGGCTTTAAAGAAAAAGCTTTCGAGGCAATACCAAGTAGAATCATTGCAGCACAGTCAACTAATGTAGATATAGTTTCTGGAGCTACAATGTCAAGTAAAGGTATAATGGCTGCTGTTAAAAATGCTTTAGAACAAGCAATAATCAGTGGTGAATTACCTAAAGACACAGCATCAACTAATACTGGTTCAACTACAAATAATAATACAATTAACAAAGCAGTTACTCCTGAAAATTTACCTACTTACACAGGTAACGGCTTATATAAAGATGGAATATACACAGGAATAGGAAATGGCTTTATGCCAAATCTTAAGGTTTCAGTTACCGTTAGTGGTGGAAAAATAACTAACATAACTATATTGGAACATACTGAAACTCCTGGCTTCTATGAAAATGCTTTTGCTCTTGTTCCAAATAGAATAATCAGTAACCAAAATACAAACGTAGATACTGTTTCAGGTGCAACAAGATCAAGTAAGGGTATAATGGAAGCTGTTAATAATGCTTTGAAGGATGCTAAGCTTAATACTACACCAACAGTACCACCAGCACCAACTAACCCAACAAATCCTACTCCAGGTGGCAATGGTTCAACACAACCTGGAGGTAATAACAATCCTGGAAATGAACTACCAGTATACACTGGCGAAGGTTTATATAAAGATGGAGTATACACAGGTACCGGCAATGGATTTATGCCAAATCTTAAGGTTTCAGTTACTGTAAAGGATAAGAAAATCTCCGAAATCACTATTATGGAACATGATGAAACTCCTGGGTTCTACGAAAACGCCTTTAACCTTGTACCAAAGAGAATAATCAGTAACCAAAATACAAACGTAGATACTGTTTCAGGTGCAACAAGATCAAGTAAAGGTATAATCGAAGCTGTTAATAACGCTTTGAAGGATGCTAAGCTTAATACTACACCAACTAACCCAACAGAGCCGACGACACCAACTAACCCAACAAATCCTACTCCAGGTGGCAATGGTTCAACACAACCTGGAGGTAATAACAATCCTGGAAATGAGCTACCAGTATACACTGGCGAAGGTTTATATAAAGATGGAGTATACACAGGTACTGGCAATGGATTTATGCCAAATCTTAAGGTTTCAGTTACTGTAAAGGATAAGAAAATCTCCGAAATCACTATTATGGAACATGATGAAACTCCTGGGTTCTACGAAAACGCCTTTAACCTTGTACCAAAGAGAATAATCAGTAACCAAAATACAAACGTAGATACTGTTTCAGGTGCAACAAGATCAAGTAAAGGTATAATCGAAGCTGTTAATAACGCTTTGAAGGATGCTAAGCTTAATACTACACCAACTAACCCAACAGAGCCGACGACACCAACTAACCCAACAATTCCTACTCCAGGTGGCAATGGTTCAACACAACCTGATAACAATACACCTGTCACTAAAGTATATCCACTTTACAAAGACGGTACATATACAGGTATAGCTAGAGGTCGTAGAAATAATCTTATTCTAGATGTGACTGTTAAGGATAGTAAAATCACTAACATTGCTTTAATATCCTACAGAGAAGATTTATCCTATATGAAGCAAGCAATGACTCCAATGGCAGAAAAGATAATCACAGCTCAGTCAACTGACGTAGATGTTGTATCAGGAGCAACTCAAACAAGTAATGGTATAAAGGATGCTGTAAATTCTGCATTGGGCAAAGCAATTTATAAGGATGGAGTTTATAGTGGTGCTGCAAGAGGCTATAATAGAAGATCATCTATAAATATTAATGTAACTGTTACTGGTGGTAAGATTTCTAATATTGATTTGGTATCACAAGCTGAGACAGAATCCTACTTCAATCAAGTTTGGCCATTGATTCCAAATGAAATTATTAAAACACAATCTTTAGCAGTGGATGGAGTATCAGGAGCTACAAGATCAAGTAACGGTATAAAAAATGCTGTAAAAGCTGCACTTTCAACAGCTGCATCTACTGGTGAGATAAGCACCTATCCAAGTGCTAGTGATATAATTGCACCATTTAGAGATGGTATATACACTGGTAAAGCAAATGGCTATAGAGATAATCTTAATGTTATAGTTACTATAAAAGATAATAAAATATTAAAGATTGAGCTTGGAGCAAATAATGAAACACCAAGTTACTTTAGTAAAGTATGGCCTTTACTTCCAGATCAAATAATTTCTACACAATCAGCAGATGTTGACGCTGTATCAGGAGCAACAAGATCAAGTATTGGTATATCAAATGCTGTGAAAGATGCTTTAAGACAATCAAAACTTGCACTTTCTGCTGATCCAGTAGCGCCATATAAAGATGGAACCTACAGGGGTGTTGCCTTAGGATATAAAGCAGGTCTTAATGTAGATGTTACAGTTAAAGATAACATAATAACTAATATAGAAATTAAAGAAAATAATGAAACTCCTTCATATTTTGAGAAAGCATGGTTACCAGTATCCACATCTATAATTGAAAAACAATCAACCACTGTTGATACAATATCAGGAGCCACAAGATCAAGCATTGGAATAATGGAGGCTGTTAAGGTTGCTCTCCGTGATGCTCATGATGAGACTTTGGACTTATCATAATCTAGATATATCTTTAATACTTCAACTTATATATCTAATATTTTAACGTTACTTCGATAAACATGCACATAAAGAAACCACAAATAAAAGATATGAAAAGAAAAACACACTACTTATCTTAAGTGTTTCATTAAAGAAATGCTTTCACATTGACATTGAATAATTGGTAACAATTTAATAAGAAAAAGAAAACCTTCTTGTGATCAAATGGTTGTATCCAGCAACCATTCACAAGGAGGTTTTCAAAATATTCTTTAATATAAATAATAAATTATTAGTGGCAATCGGAGAAAGCCTTATTAAATTAATTTTACTTGCCTAATTTACTGTTTAACCTACGATATTCAGTAGGAGTTAATGTAGTCAGCTTCTTAAACTGTCTCATAAAATGGACTTCATTTTGATAACCACATAAATTCGATATTTCCCCCACTGGCAGCTCTGATTCAATTAAAAGTTCTTTAGCATAAGTAATTCGACTTTCTATAACCTCTGACATACAGGAGATGAAAAAGGTGTTTTTATAAACACTTTGTAAATACCCACAGCTTATATGTAGTTTTTCAGCCATTAATGCTATTGACCAATTGTTACGTGGATTACTGTATATTTCACTTCGTAGTTTAATTAGTTCGTCATGAATTCTTGATTGCTTAGTTTGAAAAGTTTTCATCTCCATCTGTTCTTTCGCCTTTATTAATAAAATCTGCATCAAATATTCTATGGTTTGCTCCTTATAAGAATTATTTGAATAAAACTCATTTGCCATTTTTTGAATCAAGTCAGATATATAATAATGATTTGATATATATAACGGCGTATTTAACATAGTTAAGTATTCATTAAAAAATCCTGAATCAAATTCAAAATGTATCCAATCATTTTTATATTCAGCTCCATTTGCCCTGTACTGATGTGGATAATTTCTATCATATATTATCAAAGTATTAGCGGGTGTAGATATTGCTTTTCCGTTTATAATAAAAACTGCTGGAGACTTTACAAGCAATAGAAGACACCATTGATATCCATTAAGACGATTAACAGAAAAATTGTTATCATGTGTAGTATTACAACCCATACGCAGAATTTTAAACATTTCATTACCACCTTAGAATATATCAGTTTCTTCTTATTATAGATTATTGATAGTAACATTTCAATTTATTATACTTTAGTTGTTATAACGAACTTAATATTTATTTACTATATTATTTTTTATCAGTAGATTTGTTGTCAGTATTTCTAAACAATGTTAATGTCATTGATAATAAAAATCTTAAGGAGAAAATTAATGAATACGAGATTATTTCAAAATCACATTGTACGTAAAGAAATTCATCTTAATCCTGTCTGGGATTTTCATACGTTAAATTCGGAAGATAAAAAACAGGAGGCATTTAAAATGCTTGTTCCCGGTTGTTGGGAGAGCACTCCTAAGCTAGCGTCTTATAAAGGAAAGGCGATGTATTCTAAGAAAGTAACCTTTGGAGGTAATATTCGTCTTGTATTCAAAGGAGTGAGTCACACAGCATATGTTTACTTGGACAATAAACAGGTTGGATACCATTATAATGCTTATACAGAATTTAGCGTGCTATTACAAGATATACCTTATGGTGAGCATTTACTGGAGATTAAAGTTGATAATTCTTTTCACCAGGAGTCTGCTTTGCATGTGACCAATGATTATTATTCTTACGGTGGAATTACTCGTCCTATGGTAATAGAAGAAATTGATGAAATGTTTATAAAATATGTTCATTTTATTCCATACCGTGAAAATAATAAATGGTATGCATCGATTAGTGCATCTATAAGTAATCTTTCCAATGAGCAAAAGAATGTAACGCTTCAGATTAGGATTGGAGATGAGGTTGTCTCTTTTGCAAATAAAGCTCTTCTGCCTAATGCTGAAACACTATTTGAGAATACCTTTGAATTTTCTTCTGCAATTATATATACACTGGAAAATCCTAAATTATATATGATGAATGCTATGCTTTTATATAATGATGAAGTAGTGGATGATCTAATAGATAGAGTAGGTTTTCGTGATATAAAAGTTAACGGAAAGGATATCTTGTTTAGTGGAAAAAAAGTTATCATCAAGGGAGTTAACCGCCATGAAGACTATGCTGAATTTGGATGCGCAATTCCAATTGAAGCAATGTATCGTGATATAGAAATTATTAAGTCATTAGGTGCAAATTGCATTCGCACTTGCCATTATCCTAATGACGAACGGTTCCTTGATTTATGTGATGAAAATGGAATACTCGTATGGGAAGAGGCTCATGCCCGAGGGTTAAACGAAGAACAGATGAAACACAAAAACTTTGAAAAACAGAGTTCTGACTGTATTAAAGAAATGATTGAAAATCACATAAATCATCCATCTATTTATGTATGGGGGATTTTAAATGAATGTGTCAGCAATACAGAGTTTGGAAGGTCCTGCTATGCTAAACAGTTTAAGCTTATTAAGAGTCTGGATTCTAGTCGTCCAGTAACCTTTGCAAGTCTTGAAGCTCACATAGGTTCAGATTTATGCCTTGATCTAGTTGATATTGTATCCTTTAATATTTATCCTGGATGGTATCACAATACACCGCTAAAAGATTCTTTGAACGCTCTTAAAAATTTCGTTAATAGTAAAGAAGGAGCAGGTAAACCGTTACTAATCAGTGAAATAGGAGCGGGCGCAATCTATGGTTTTAGAAGTAATAACATGGAAAAGTGGACTGAAGAATATCAACAATATATTTTGACAGAGCAGCTAACTTCTATATTATCTGATGAGGAATTAAGTGGAGTGATTATATGGCAGTATGCAGATTGTAGGGTAGACAATGGTTGGTTTCACGGAAGACCAAAATGCCAGAATAATAAAGGAATAGTAGATATTTATCGGAGAGAAAAGCTTTCTTTTAATAAAGTAAAGGAAATATTTCATTCTTATCTGAAATAAAAACAAGGAGACGATGTTTTTGTACCTCTATCTGGGTTAAAACATCATCTCCTTTTACACTAAGCCTTTTTTAAAGATATTAATATAAAACAATTAGTATATACTTAATTCATTTAATACTTGTCTTTTTATTTAAACTAATCTACACCTAACTGGCTAAGAGTTTGTCCATAGATCGTTTCGTCTACATTCTCTTTAATTAGTATAAGCAAGCTTCTAATACCCCTATAATGAATATGTATTTTAATCTTTGTGGAATTTGATTTTAAAGTTACTTCCTTTGAATTATTATTAAAGGAAACTTGTTTAATTTGACTCCATCTTATTTCTTTCTTTTTACCAGTTAATCCAGTGTATACAACTTTGTCAGCTGAAGCCTCAATCATAGTATTTCTTGAATAAAGTACTAAAATCAATCCAAGTAAAAGGAATAATGCAACTATGGCTAAAACACTTAGTATATCATCTTTGCTAACACTTCCACTAAAAATAGCTATTATTGCAAATATTACGGATGTAATTATTGATAAAACACCTGCAATTCCATAGATCTTACTAAGTTTTAATACAATTTTACCTTCAGATAATGGTGTTATTTCTTCTTTCACCCCATTATCTAAAACCTTCATTAATAAATTAATTAGAACAAACAAAATAATACCTCCATTATTTCTAATTTTTTCTTTGTTACTTATTCTATATAAACCCTCTATGGCAATATATTCTTATTAAAAACTATCAGCAAATAGCTTAATACCTATTCCTATATAGTTTTGATTCTTCAAATTTAATTACATTTTTCTGCAAATTCAGTTAATTCCTCAAACTCTTTTATAATCTCAGTATATTTAATAATCTTGCATAGAAATTAATCTTCTTTTTCGATACTAGACTTTATCATATCTAGCATAGTAATTAAAAAGTCATCTTCTTGGTTAATAGTCATAGCTCTTTTTACCCAGGTTTCAGCACTGTAGAAATCATTAATTTGACAATAGCAATGTGCAATATCAACTATATTTACTACATCATCAGGTTGCATTCTATTAATAAACAAAAATTCATCTAATGCTTTTTCATAATCATTCATTTCAACATATATAAGTCCCATATTCTCTCTGGCTTCTAAGCATTGATTATCATAGTTATAAGCTAAATGAAACTCATGTAATGCATCATTAAAAAATTTCAAATTATAATAGCAAATGCCTAAGTTTAAATGTGCCTCTGACTGCTCCATATTTATACTTAATGACTTTTTATAACAGCTTTTAGCTTCTTCATATTTATTTATTTTTCCAAAATATACACCTAAATAAAAATAAGCATCTTCATTATCAGGCTCCATATCAATTGCTTTAATAAAGTTTTCAAAAGCTTTTTCTAATAGATCTTGATATAAATAGACCCTTCCTAAGTTAATTCTTGACGAAGCTAGTTCTGGAATATCTTCACTTATTTTTTGAAAAATCCGTGCTGCTACTTCATACTGCTTTAACTGGAGATAGCACAATCCAATATATTCAAGGCAAAAATAGTAATTATCTATACTAATACATTTCTTAAAATGTTCTAATGCCTTAGCATATTCCTTATTCTTATAATAGCTTTCCCCTATCCCATAGTACTCTTCAAATGTCATGTGTCATTGCCTTTCCTAATTAGAATATTTTCACGTTTATCATTGAACTATATAACTTTAAACTCTTAACATTGCCAATAGTTAAACACTCTAACTTATGTAAATTTCTTGTTCATTTAATCAAAATGATACCTACATAGGCTATGTGTAATACAATAATTAATAATACCATGACAATAAAAACAAAAATAGAGTTTTTTTATCTTATATTCATAGTAATTATCGTCATATTTTCTGCCATATTCATATAAAAAAATATGGTATAATTAATTTTAAAAGTGCTAGCACTCTCATTTAAAAATTAAGATATTTCATTGAAGTAGGTGAAAAAATGAATTCTCATAAGCAATTAAAATTTATATCTAATATTAGTATAAAAAAACCAAACACTATAATTAACCAAACAACTGTATGCCCATTTTGTCATAAGGAAAACTTAACAGATATTTTCGATGAAAAAGGAGTATTTATATTCCTAAAAAATAAATATACTACCTTTGAAGATGCCTTCCAGACTTTAATTATAGAAACTGATAGTTGCAGAGAGAATATATCAACTTACAGCGAAGAGCATATGCGAGAACTTTTACGCTTTGCAGTATCACATTGGCTAGATATGAAAAAAAGGGATGAATTTAAATCAGTACTTCTTTTCAAAAATCATGGCCCATATTCTGGTGGAAGTATTGCTCATTCACATATGCAAATTGTTGGACTAAAAAATATAAACTACGAAGAAAACCTAAAAGATGAGTTTTTTGAAGGCTTAACAATCTATGAAACTAACGGCTGTGTTCTTAATCTTTCGTCCAAGCCTAAAGCTAGTTTCACTGAATTTAATATTATAATAGATGATTTAAGTTTTCTGGATATAATGGCTGATAACATACAAAAAATTGTTCATTATATACTGAATAATTTTTATGTTAAATGTGATAGTTTTAATCTTTTCTTTTATGATTGGAAGGGTAAGCTAATTTGCAAGGCTGTTCCTAGATTTGTTACCTCACCATTGTTTATAGGTTTCTCTATTGGACAAGTATCGAATAATCAAGATAAAATTGTTGAGCACGTAAAGCAACTTTATTTTCATGATGTAGCTACGGTGCTGTAAAACTATTATTTTATAGCTATTTTAATATAAAAAGCATAACCTTGAACTTTTACTTTATTGATACAAACTAAAATTTGCAACGATTTTTATAATATAAAAAAACTATGTTAACTAAAATTGTTTAACATAGTTTTTGCATTTGATTATTTCATACTTAATCTAATAAGCTTTATAAACAACTTCGATTAAAGAGTTTTGTCCAAGTTCCTTGTCTAATAACTCTTTAGTAATTTTGAAAAAAGAAAAAGAAATAAGGCCTAATACTATAAGTACCAAAAATAGTGTTATTGCTTTAGTCTTTGATGATTTCTTCGATTTTTTCATGATACTCCTTATCCTTCCTCTACTAAAACTATCTAGTAAATTTTCGTCCTAAATTCCTATCTCTTTACCTTTAATGACTCTTCAATTATAAGCGATATAAGATCTGTATAGGAAATTCCTGCTCCCGCAACGCTCTTAGGGAGCAAAGAATTCTTTGTCATACCAGGAAGGGTATTAAGTTCTAAAACATAAGGAACATTATTTTTTATTATCATATCTACTCTTACATAAGCAGAAAATTTTAAAGCATCCCAACAAGCTATAGCCATAGCTTCAACAGTTTTACTTAAATTTTCTTCTAATTGAACGACGATTTCTTCTGCACCATTATCCTGATATTTTGAAGTGAAATCAAAAAATTCACCAGTCGGCTTTATAGCAACTATAGGATATGTCTTTCTATTTATGATAGAGCACGTTATTTCATCACCTTTCACGTACTCTTCTATCATAACCTCTGTATCATATTTTAATGCTTCTACAACTGCTGCTTCCACTTGTTCCTTTTTATCTACACGATTAGTAGCAACACTTGAACCACCACTATTAGGCTTAACAAAGAAAGGATAACCTATGCTGTCTAATAGCGCATAATCTATATCCTGTATTGCTCTAACAGTTGTCCATCTAGCTGTGTTTATTCCTTGAGATTTCAAAACTTTCTTTGTCATATCCTTATCCATACAGATTGCACTAGTCATAGGACCGCAACCGGAATAAGGTATATTCAAAGTTTGTAGTACTGATTGAACCGTTCCGTCTTCTCCAAATTGTCCATGAAGAGCTAAAAAAGCAAAATCTATTCCTTTAACCTTGTTTATTATATCTTCTTTTGAATCTATAACAATGGCAACTGGTTCATACTTACTCTTATCTATAGCATTAAATACTGCTTCACCAGATTTTAAGGATATTTCCCTTTCAGAAGATATACCCCCCATTAATATTCCAACCTTCATTTGAATTCCTCCATCTTCACATTGTTTCTTTTTAATTGTTAGTAACTTCCATATGTTCACTTAAAGAAACTCTATATATCAAGAATCTCTATATTAGTAAAACTCGTCCAGAAATTTAATCTAGAACTTATATATTATATATTACTTCATATAGTTAGTTTACAACTACTATTCACTAGTTTTCAATATAGTTTTTATTTTTTAATCTTTAATAAACAATTCTACTCTCATATTTTTTAATTTTCCTATGATGGTTGACTGATAGAAAATATATAAAAACTAATCTTCACTTAGGGGAAAGCTCTTCCCCTTACCATCTAATTAGTATCGGGAAATTTTTATTCCAATATAGAATAATTTCTTCCTTGCTGGATAAACTAACACTTGAAGGGAGTTGATTTTAAGTGGCTAAAAATAGGAATATGAAAAAAGCTAAAAGCACATCCTTAAAAGCTAATGCTGAGGTTGCTGAAGAAATTCAATCAGAAAAACCAGCAAAAAAGAATAAAAAGGATAAATAATATAAGCTCAAAAAATCTGTGTTAAGATTTGATAACATTCCTTAACACAGATTTTTTCATTTTCAACTTAGAATTTTCATAAAGTAATTTATTCACTTATTACCTCATATATTTTATTATAGAGTTCCAAGATACTTTTCCTTTAAATTCAGTTAATATTAAAATCATATTTCACTTTGACCCACATATCCCATAAATATTTTTATTATTCGTAGTATTTTACATCTTGGAACTCTACAAAGGATTTTTAATTCATAACTACCTTTCACACAATGACCGTTGAAAATTTGAAGCTATATTTATATTTTGTTAGATAATTCTTCCTCATTAGGAGTGATTCTAATTTTCTTTAGTCATCATAAACTCCTATTACTTATCATTTGTGCCGGTTAGTTTTGGCTTTAAAAATCCTATAATAATATTAGAGAAATGGTATGAGGTGAAATAGTATGCCAAAGGCTTGGAAAGCTTCTAAACCTACAAAAAGTTCAGACACTAAAAAAAGTTCAGATTCAAAAAAGAAGTCTGGAAAAAAAGATGACAAGTCTTCAAAGACTAAAGACAAAAAAAGCAAAAAGAAAAAATAGAACATAATGCCAATGTCAAGCTGTTAGCTAAATGACATTGGCATTATATTTCTTTTTTATTATATTTAATTGCCTATATGGTCACTACGAAACCCTTCTCGCGGAACAGAAAGCTTTTTCCTTGTTCGATTTTTATTTTTACCTTCTTCATCAGTTATAGGAGTTTGAAAATTAGCTTTCAATTCTCTAGCTACTTTATTATCTGGTTGGCTATCTTTTGGCATACTATCTCTCCTTAAGTGTTTTATTTTTCTGAAAGGTATATATAAGTCCAATTTAATCTTTACACTAAAGTTATATACTCTAGTTGAACCAAAGTTATTTTTATTGGAACATATATATATATTCATAAATTTCACAGACACTCTCTTACAACTATAGTATGCTCAGCTTTTATTTTAATATTGATAGAAACAACTTCCACCTATAAACTCTCTCATTATAGAATTTCTAGGAACTAATTCTACATCAACCTCTTTTATAGGCTTTAAGAACTTAATTAATCTTCTTGCTTCATCGTATTCTGGTTCGCCTTTTTCTATCTTAAGTAATTCTTTTAATGCATATTTCTTTAAAATTCCCATTTCATAAATAATAGTGGAGTTAAACATAGCATCCGCTTCTTCTTGGAATACGAAAATATTCTTCTCTTCTCCCCTTTTAATAGATGGCCATCTTTTTAAAGTTTCCTTTGCCATTGTTCCTCTTGATAGAGAATCTCTTACTATCCTTCTAAGCATTCTTACATCAGTAGTGAAAATTCTATTATGATCATCTATGTTAATCTGAGTTAAAGCACTTATATATATTTTAAATTTATTTTCCTTTGGAATAGACTTTGTTAAAATTTCATTTAACCCATGGATACCTTCCACAATTAAAACACCATTTTCTGGCACTGTTAAAGTAGTACCATCATAATATCTGCTTCCTGTTATGAAATTGAACTTTGGAGGAGTTATAGTTTTTCCATCCATAAGTGCTGTCAAGTCCTTATTAAAGCCTTCAATATCAATAGCATCTATTGCCTCAAAATCATATTCACCATTTTCATCTAAAGGAGTGTCTTCTCTATTAACAAAATAATCATCCAAAGATATTGGCACTGGTTCTAAGCCGTTAACCTTTAATTGAATTCCAAGACGTTTTGCAAAGGTAGTTTTACCTGATGAAGATGGTCCTGCAATTAAAACAAGCTTCACGCCTTCTTTTTCTTTTATCTTATCTGCTATATAAGCTATTTTCTTTTCATGCAATGCTTCTGAAATAAGAATCAAATCTAAGGTATCCTTACCACCAACCTTACTATTTAAGGAAGCTATATCACCAACACCTAAAATATTTCCCCATTGCTCTGTTTCATAAAAAATTTTAAATAGCTTTTTATGATCAACGAAAGTTGCTACCTTACTTGGATCTTTGTCATTTGGAATTATAAGAATAAATCCAGGATCGTATAACTTTAGATCAAAAGTCTTAAGCATCCCTGTTGTTGAAACAAGATCTCCAAAGAAATAATCGTATTGTCCATCAATCTCATGAAGTGTAAGTTCTTCCTTAGTTATATATTCAAGAAGCTTTATCTTATCTTCATAGCCATATCCCTCAAAAATTTCAATAGCACGTTTTTTAGGAACTTTATATTTATTTACTACAATATCTTTATCAATAAGCTCTTGCATTCTCTTCTTTATTTTTAATATGTCTTCTTCATTTAATGGCGTATCTTTTTTTATCTCACCAAATATTCCTTTTCCTAAGCTATGTTCTAGGGTTACCCTAGCTGTTGGGAATATATCATTTATAGCTTTTATAAGCACGAACTGCAATGTTCTAACATAAGCTCTATGACCTTTTATATCTGTATAATTAATTAAAGATATCTCACTATCTTTTTCTATAATGGTTTCTAATGCTACAGTATTACCATTTACAAGAGCTAGCACATCAAAGTCGCCTAATACTCCATTTGCCTTTGCAATTTCTAATACTGATTTTCCTGCCTCGATATCAATAGTTTTTCCGTTTAAGTTAATCTTTATCATGTAAATACACTTCCCTTCGCTTACCGCATTTATTCCAATCTTCTGTCTAATTATTACTGTTACTATTATTATACGTGATTTTGCCTTGAAACTTATCATAATTTTAAAAATATTGAGAAAAATATAAAATATACAAACAATCAAGGAGTTTTTTTATGTATACAACAATAATAAGAACAATTATCACATTTTTTCTCATAATATTTACTATGCGTCTTATGGGGAAACGGCAAATTGGCGAGTTACAACCCTTTGAATTAGTTGTTACCATAATAGTATCAGAACTTGCATCGCTTCCTATAGTTGATTCCAAAATACCACTTTTATACGGTATTATACCCATTATTACCTTAATTCTCCTTGAGGTAATGATTTCCTTTATTCAAATGAAATTTGAAAAGACTCGAATTCTTTTTTCAAGTCATCCAAGCATCTTAATTAAAAATGGTTATATAGATTTTGAAGAAATGAAAAAACAAAAATTTAACATAGATGATCTTTTAGAAGAATTAAGGCTTGAAGGCTACTTTAACATAGAAGATATAGAATTTGCTATATTAGAAACTTGTGGTGAACTTTCTATTATCCCGAAAACTGAACTTACTCCGCCAACAAAAAAGGATATGAACATCCATTGTACCCAAGATACCTTGCCTTTAACCCTGGTGGTCGATGGCAAAATTAGGGAATATAATTTAAAGCTTGCTGAAAAGGACGAAAAGTGGCTTATAAACACCATTCAGAAACAAGGTCATAAAGATATTAAAGACATCATCTTAGCCTTACTAGATTGCCAGGGTGAACTATATATCCAAGGAAAAAATGATTCTAAAAAACAAAATAATAACCAAGAAAAAAGCAATAAGAATAAAGGAAAAAAGCAATAAAATAGAGGTGATTTTTCATGAAAAACTTAATAACCTCCTTAGGATTATTCGCCTTAATGCTTGTAAGTATATATTTTATAAATAATTATCTTCATTATATAAATCTCCATCTCATTGAAGCTACTGATAAAATTGATAAATTAGTTGACGATAATCAGTGGGAAGAAGCTATAAAAGAAACTGATGACCTAATAGAACATTGGCAGAAACACCTAAAGTTTGTAACGTTCTTTGTAAATCATAATGATACTGATGCAATAACTTATGAAATGGTGAAACTTAAAGGATACATGAAAAACTATGTTAAAGAAGAATGTTCTCCGTCCTTAGAATCTATAAAAATGCTGTTTATGAAAGTGATTCACCAAGAAGAACTTTCTTTTCAAGGCATTTTTTAGTTTTGATAGTGACTTTACATATACTTACTTTAGGTTTATAATGTTCTCGTAATAGTAATTAAATAATTTTAGGCTAGGGGTGCCAAAAGGCTGAGAGAGGTTTATCCTCAACTCTTTGAACCTGAAGCGGTTAATACCGCCGGAGGGAAGCTACATGCATATTTTGCATAGGAGTTTACTCATTCCGGGTAAGCTTTTTTGTTTGCCCAGAATGTTCTCGCGGTATATGATTGTATTAGATTCCATTTAAGGAAGTTTTAGTGCAAGTTCTATACCGCTTTTTTATTTAAATTACACTAATCTACTAGGCTTTGCAAACAATAATCAAGTCTTAAATCTATATGTTCCAATAAAAACTCTACACTAATTCTATCCACATTACATGATTTACAATGTATAAACATTGTTGGAACTTATATAACTCAAGTTTGCATTGTTATTATTTATATATATTTATCATAAAAGAAATAAGGAGGTGTTTTTATGAATGTTGTATTAAACGGAAACTCCATAGATGTTGCTTCAAATATTTCAGTATATGAAATTCTTGAAGTCCATAATATAAACCCAGCACAAGTAATTGTAGAATTAAACAAATCTATCGCTCCTAAAGATTCTTGGAATACATTAATCCTAAAAGAAAATGACTCAATTGAAGTGCTTCGTTTTGTTGGTGGCGGCTGATATATTTTCTCATAATAATACCATTAACTTAAACTAGAAACTTTCTATATTGGAAATTTCTACTTTACCATGTATTATTTTTTATTAAAAATAAGAAAAATAATCAAAAAGTACGGGCTATATAGTCCTTGTGTAAATCAAATACACATTAGGTTTGCAAGTAGTACACTAGATTAACATTGGAGGTTTTAATAATGATTGAAGATAAATTAATAATTGGAGGACAAACAGTAAATAGCAGATTATTTTTAGGTACAGGAAAATTCGCTGATGAATCGTTAATTCCAGATGTAATAAAAGTTTCTGGTGCTCATGTTGTTACTGCTGCTCTTCGCCGTATAGATTTTAATAACCCAGATAAAAACATGATAAATTACATTCCAAAAGAATGTATATTAATGCCTAATACCCATGGTGCAAGAAATGCAGAAGAAGCTGTAAGAATAGCTCAGCTTTCAAGAGCAGCTGGTGGTGGAAATTGGGTTAAGATTGAAGTTATTTCTGATAATAAGTACCTTCTACCAGATAATTATGAAACAGCAAAAGCAACAGAAATTCTTGCAAAGGACGGCTTTATAGTTCTTCCTTATATGTGCCCAGATTTATATGCTGCAAGATCAATGAGAGATGCAGGTGCTGCAGCAATAATGCCACTTGGAGCTCCTATTGGTACTAATAAAGGCTTAAAAACTAAAGAGCTAGTAAAAATTCTTATAGAAGAAATAGATCTTCCAATAATAGTTGATGCTGGGATTGGTAAGCCTTCCGAAGCTGCTGAAGCTATGGAACTAGGTGCCTCTGCTGTTTTAGTGAACACTGCAGTAGCAACTGCTAGTAATCCTGTATTAATGGCTAAAGCTTTTGGATTTGCTGTTCAGGCTGGTAGAGCTGCTTACCTATCTAAGCCTGGTATTGTTAGCGATTATGCTGAAGCTTCTACACCACTGACTGGTTTCCTTGACTAAAGAATTCTATATAGAAAATTACTTTGAGATTCTTTAGTTATATAAGCTCCACTTAAGTTTCTACACTATACCTTATATAAAAATGTAGTTTCTTTATTGGAACTTGTATCTCTTAATACAAGAGTTTCAGAAAGAAGGATTATTAATGAGTTTTTATAATAAATATCTTACCTATAAAGATTTTGATTTTGATAGCTTTTTTGAAAAAGTTACTGATAATGATGTAATTCGTTCTATAAATGCAGAATTTCCTACGGAACTTGATTATCTTACACTCTTATCAGCAAAAGCTTCAGCTCACCTAGAAGCAATGGCACAAAAGGCAAACCGTCTTACAACTAGCAACTTTGGTAAAACTATAAATATCTTTACACCTTTATATCTTTCTAATATATGTACAAACCATTGTGTATATTGTGGTTTTAATACTAGCAACCATATACCAAGAAAGAAATTAAGCCTAGAGGAAGTAGAAATTGAAGGTAAAGCTATTAGCGAGGAAGGTTTTGGACATGTAGTAATCCTCACTGGTGATGCTAGAGCAGTTACTCCAGTTTCTTATATCGCAGACTGTGCAAGAGTTTTAAAGAAATATCTTCATTCAATTGCTGTGGAGGTATATTCTCTTACTATAGAAGAATATGAAGAACTTGTTGCTGCTGGTGTTGATAGCTTCACCATGTTCCAAGAAGTCTATAATGAAGATTTATATCCTAAACTACATCCAAAAGGTCCAAAGAGCGATTATCATTTTAGACTTGATGCTCCTGAAAGAGCTTGCAAAGCAAAAATGCATAACGTAAATATTGGAGCATTACTTGGACTTGATTCTTGGCAAAAGGAAAGTTTTTTCACAGGACTACACGGAAAATATCTTCAAGATAATTATCCTGGCACTGATATAGCTATATCACTTCCAAGAATACGCCCACATGCCGGCAACCCCTTTATGCCTAAAGGTGTAGATGATAAGTCTCTTGTTCAAGCTATGACAGCTCTTAGAATTTTTATGCCACGCTGTGGAATCACTATTTCTACAAGAGAGACCCCAAGCTTTAGAGAGAATATAATCGGACTCGGTGTTACAAAGATGTCTGCTGGTTCTATAACAGAAGTTGGTGGTCATGCTGTTAAGGAAGAAGAAAGTGTTCCTCAATTTGAAATAAGCGATGACAGAGGACTTGAAGAATTCTCAAAGGTCATCATTAATCGAGGATATCAACCAATTCTAAAAGACTGGGAAGTGCTGATATAATGAATACATTTGAAAAAGGCGTAAGTTCATACATAAATCAAGAAGCTCTAGAAAAACTTCAAAAATTTAAAATTGGTATCGCTGGTGCTGGTGGTCTTGGCTCTAACGTTGCTTTATGCCTTGTTCGTAGCGGACTAAAGAACTTTAAAATCTATGACTTTGACATAGTTTCTGCTAGCAATCTTAACAGACAGTTTTATTTTATATCACAAATAGGCAAAGAGAAGGTTAATGCATTAAAGGATAATCTTTCAATGATTAATCCAGAACTTAATTTTGAAGCAGTATGCGAAAAAATCACTTCTCATAACGTAGATGATGCTTTTAAAGATTGTGATGTAGTTATCGAAGCCTTTGATAAAAGTGAATTCAAGGCTTTGATATGCGAGAAATATTATAATTCTGACAAACTACTTGTAGCAGTTTCTGGGCTTGCTGGTTATGGAAATAGCGATAATATAGTAACAAGAAAAATTCATGATAAGTTTTATATAATAGGTGATTTTAAGACAGAGCTTTCTTCAGACAATCCACCACTTTGTCCAAGAGTTCTAGTAGCCGCAGCTAAACAAGCTGATATTGTTTTAGAATACTTAATTAATATAGCTTAACTTCTTAAAAATACTTGTTATATTTCATTAATGAAAGAAGGAATAAATATGCCAAAGGTAGGTGTTTTTGCTGCTGTTTTTGATGAAAGCAACAGAATATTATGTGCGAAAATGAAATCCAAAAGATAAGTTTCTTTGAAAAAGACACTTTGCCTAATGAAATACATCCATGGAATATTAAAAGTATTAGTGATGCTTATGAAAATAAGACAAGTAACTTATATATCTTTAAATAAAATATCATAATTCTGCGATTCTAATTCACCGTGGAAAATGAAAGGAGATATAATATGGCTTCAAGAGAAAGCTATGAAAGAGGAATTTATAACTTAAGAGAAGGCGGTATTTATTGCATAACTGATGAAGACAGTTCAAGAGGAAGAAGTAATATCGAAGTAGTAGAAGAGATGCTTGCTTCTGGCATCAGAATTATACAATACCGAGCTAAGGATAAAACAGCTCGTGAAAAATACAGCCAATGCCTAGCGATAAGAAATTTAACTAAAGCAGCTGATTGTACATTTATTGTAGATGATGATGTTGAAATAGCAATGATGGTAGAAGCTGATGGTATCCATGTTGGACAAACAGATCTTCCAGTTGACGATGTTCGTAGATACGTTGGGGCTGATATGATTCTAGGTTTATCTACCCATGAACCTAGTCAAGCCCTTGATGCTATTGCTGTTGGTGCCGATTATATAGGTGTTGGTCCTATCTTTCCGACGAAAACTAAAAAGAATGTATGTGACCCTGTAGGACTTACTTATTTAGATTACGTTGTTAAAAACATTGACTTACCTTTCGTTGCTATCGGCGGAATAAAGGCACATAATTTAACTTCTGTCATCGAGCATGGCGCAAAAACAATTTCATTAGTAACAGAAATAACTGCTGCTGAAGATATTCCTTTAACAATTAAAAATCTATACAAAATGTTCTAAGAATATTTTTAAACTCATAAAAGTACCCTATAAGACAAACTTTTATTAAAGCCTTATCCTATAGGGTACATATTGCATATTTTATAAACATTGCAATATAACTGAGAATGTATATTCTGTTCTTAATTATAATAATTTCGCCATATAAAATTCATCTACATATTCCCCATCAACAAACATAGAATTCTTTTTTATACCTTCAACAACGAAGCCATATTTCTCATACAGATGTTTAGCAATTATATTAGGACTCATCACTGTTAATTCAAGTCTTGTTATACTATTTTGTCGCGCCCATAAATCTAATCTTTTGAAGAACTCACTGCCAATCCCTTTTCCTTGAAAAGCCTTTCGTATGCCAACAACAATATATGCTGTATGCTTAATTCTATTAGGTAGACCTCTCTGTACAGAAATAAAACCAACAATCTCTGTATCATTTTCTGCAACTAATAATAAATTACTTCCATCTATTGCTTTTTGGATAATATTCTTAATCAACTCTAAATTCTTTGTTCTTTCGTTAGGTTCATACATCATAAATTTTGTTTCTTTATCTAACTGAAATTGCATTTGCCAAAAGGCATCTGCATCTCTAGTCTCAATTTCCCTTATAACCATAATTCATCCCCCTACTAATGTGTATAATTATAAATCATGCATCTATTAAAGCAAACATAAAGTATTATTAAGCAAAAATAGGCTCTCTTGCTTTATAATTAAATAGTCTTGTAGTTCAAAATCTAACAGAGTTTTAATATCACTTTTAAAGTGCTAACACTCTCCACACTTACTCTTATTCCCGCTTTAAAAGTATTTTTCCACCAATTGCTATAGCTCTACTATTTCCCTGATGACCTATATACTCAGTTTTCACTATTGGTATATTCTTGCCATCCAATATTTCCATAAGAATTTCCTCTACTGAAGGCTTATATGAGTTTTTTTCCATCTCAGTGAAAGTTCCAAGGATTATTCCTGATATTTCATCGAAAACTCCCATCTGTTTATATTGATTTAAGAAGGTAGTAATCTTCGCTATATCTCCACTTAAAGCTTCCAGTAGTAGCACCTTGTTCTTAAGGTTAGGAATATATTCTGTACCAGCTAACTTCAAGAAGCATCTTATATTTCCACCAATAACTACACCTTCTATTTTATCTCCGTTTATCCAACGTGGTTTTATATCGTAAAGTTCCGTTCCATTATTAAAAAAGGTATCTTCAAAATTTAATTTTTGCTCAGAAGAAAATTCGCCTACAAGGTTTCTTATCTGATAATTATAAGTTGGTATTCCAGTTTTACTATATATAGCATTTAATACTACGGTCAGATCACTATAGCCATAAAAAGGCTTAGGATTTTTCTTTATATATTGATAATCTAAATACTCCAAAATTCCATTAGCTAAGTCTCCACCAGATAAATCAAATATAGCTTTTATCTCATCATCTTTGAAAAAGGTCATAAGTTCACTGGCTTTTTCCTTTGATATACTGATACTAAAATTTTCTCCAGTAAAAATATATTTACTAGTAACTACCCTAATCCCTAATTCTTCCAGTATATCAATCAGTTTATCTATATTATTTTTACGTTCTAGCTTTAGTCCATTTGAGCAAGCAACAATTCCTATCTTATCATGAGTTTTTAACATACTATCCTCCTGAAAAACATAAAATAAGTATATGTGTACATTCCGTTAACAACAAATATTTTTTCAATAAAATTTTTGATTTATTCGAAAGCTTAGGTTCTATTCATTGTATGTAATCACCTTAATTACTAATTTGTCTAGACCTATAACTTTTTCCTTACAAAATAAATTCTCTATTCATTATGTATTAATATAACATTAATTAATTTTTATTTCATCATATAGGTACCTACCATTGAATCCCTGTAAACATTTTCACTTTATTTTGATTTTCTTTTGTACTAAAGTAAATATTTTGTTATAATTATAAAAGATATATTTAATAATACTATTAGAGGTGAAATCTTATGTTTGGTTACGAAGCTAATAAATCATCGCAGTCAAAAAACCTCGGAGTTAATGATATAGGAAATTCAACATTAGATAATAATCTTAATCGCCCTAATAACAGCTCCGTAAACGTTAATCAAAAGCAAAGTCCAGAAATTGACCCGAATACCTTACTATATGATAAGACCATTGATTGTCCTGTTTGTGAAGCTAGATTTAAGGCTAGAACAGTAAAAAAAGAAGGCTCTAGGATTAAAAAACAAGAGTCTGACTTTTTTGTAGAATATTATCCTATAAATAAATATTTTTATGAAGTCGTAGTTTGTCCGTCTTGTGGCTATTCTGCACTCAACGTTGACTTCAATTCCGTTAGAGAATATCAATTCCAGAAAATTTTTGATAATATCACTCATAAATGGAAAGAAAAACACTTTCCTCCTATCTATGATGTGGATATTGCCATAGAACGGTATAAACTAGCACTAGTGACTTCTATGGTTTGCGAGGGAAAAAGCAGTCAAAAAGCAATGTTATGCTTACGACTTGCTTGGATGTACAGGATTAAAAATGATGGAGCAAAAGAAAAAGCCTTCTTAAGTAAGGCATTAGACGGTTTTTTAAATTGTTACTATGAAGAAAGCGTCTATCCAATTTATAGTATGGATAGATATTCCTTATGCTATTTAATTGGAGAATTATATAGACGACTTGATAAGCCAGAAGAAGCGTTAAGATGGCTTGGCGAAGTTATAGTATCAACTCAAACAAAATATACTTTAAAAGAAAAAGCAAGAGCTCAAAGAGATTTAATTAAAACAAAATAAAGTCTTCAATTTACAATTTAAGTATATAGAATATTTTTTATAAAACGATAATTAATTACGTTTTATATTTATCGGAGGGATAACTATGTTTAGAAAAAAAGAGAAACTATCTCAAGACACTAATCAACTTGAAAGCAATTTGAATGCTGTAATTATACCCAAAAATGCTTATGAAAATATAGTTGGAGAACTAAAAGCTACTACTACATCCATAGATTCTAATATACATGAAGTAGCTTCAAAACTTTCAGATTTTAAACATAATATCGATGATATATCTTCTTATTCTGAAGATCATTCACCAACAAATGGAATAAAGGATATACTGTCAGATTTCAACACCGAAATGGAAGTTTTATCTGATAATATAAATAATGTTCACACTACAGTTGTAGATACTAGTAAACTTGCAGATAAGGGTTTAGGCAATATTGTAACCTTGAACTCATCTCTTTCTGAGCTTCAAAATGCATTTTCTAGTTCAAGTTCAATAGTAAGTGATCTTGTTTCAAAGATAGAATCTGTTAACTCAATCACTGATTCTATAAGCCAAATTGCAAGTCAAACAAATCTTCTTGCATTAAACGCAGCTATAGAAGCCGCTAGAGCAGGTGAAGCAGGAAAAGGCTTCGGTGTTGTTGCTGATGAAATTAGAAAACTTGCTGAAAGTTCAAAGAGTGCAGTTGAAAACATAACAAAAATCCTTGAAGAAATAAAAAATGATATTATGAATACTTCTTCAGCTATGAGTACAGCTGGAAATGCTATTGATATGCAAAATACTACTGTAAAAACTACTAAGGATACCTTTGGAGATATAAAAACATCAATTGATGGTGCTGTTGAATTAATAGATAAGGCTGTTAAAAATCTTGTTTCATCAACATCATTAAAAGATAAGATAAGTTCAGAATCAGATGCTCTTGCTTCTAAACTTTCTTATGAAATCAAAGAAAACATGTCTCACGTGGTATCAGATCTTAATAATCAAATAAAGAACGTTGATAAAATTTCTAACAGTGTTAATAAATTGAACGAAATTTCAACTAATATTTCTAAGTATAAATAAACTTAAAATAGTTGATTTCATTAATATCCCTTGTTAAAATTAGTTATTCTAAATATGGAAAAAGCACTATTAACCTTTTAAAAGGATAATAGTGCTTTTTCTATAGCAAATAAACGTTTTTCATTTTTTAAACCAAACTCACCGCATTAAGCTAGGGAGTTTGGTTCTATCAATTAAATTTAAATTTTTTAATGAAACACATAAACTTATATTACTTTGTAAGTTCCACTAACTAAATCGAAGATTTAGAATGTCACTTATATGAATAGGTTTATGTTGGAATCTGTGGCTTCTCCTAAATAATACCCTACACCTCCATAATTAACTCCACTCACTAATTCTTCCTCTTTTATCCCCATTACATCCATAGACATAGTACACGCTACTAAATTAACTCCTGACTTCTGTGCTTGTTCTATAAGGTCCTCTAATGATAAAATCTCCTTACTTCTCATAATTCCTCTGATAAGCTTGCCGCCCATTCCTGCCATATTCATTTTGGATAGCTTTAACTTTTTACTTCCCCTTGGCATCATAAATCCAAAGGCTTTTTCTATCGGATTCTTTTTAGTCTTTATCCTATCATGCTTCCTTAATACATTAAGTCCCCAGAAAGTAAAGAACATTGTAACTTTTTTGCCCATAGCAGCTGCACCATTAGCTATTATAAAAGATGCGATAGCCTTATCTAAGTCTCCACTAAAAACCACCATAGTCTGTGCATTGGTTATATCTGCATTTTGCATTTCAGTTTTCTCAACATTATTTATATTTTTTTCAATCTTAGCAGTTATAATTCCATTCTTATTTTCTATATTTAAAAGCGTATTATTAGTTCGTTTACACCAAGCTTTTATATCTTCATAGAAGCCTGGATCTGAAGCTGTAATATTCAGCACATCTGAAGGATTTAAGGTATCCATCGTTTCCTTTACAGTAATTAATGGACCTGGGCAGCATAGTCCACAGGCATCTAGTTTTACTTCTTTACTATCTACTGCTGCCTCACGAGTAGCTTCTTGTGATTGCATTATTTGTTCCTTGTTATAATTATCACTGCCACTTGTGTAATCATCTAAATCCTTTGGTACAAACTTTTGTGCTATATAAGATTTATAACCACCAGTTATATTCTTAGCTTTAAAGCCATGTTGTTTTAAAATTCTTTCAGCTATATAAGCTCTTATTCCAACTGCACAATGAACCCAGTATTCTTTGTTCTTATCTAATGTATCTAATTTATATCTTAATTCATTTACATCAATATGGATTGAATCATCAATTGATCCATTTTCTCTTTCAATCTTTGTTCTTACATCTAAAACTACTACTTTATCTTTATCTCTTGAATCTACATCTCTTGGGAGTACAACTTCTGTCTTGCCAGTAAGAATATTTTCTGCAACATAACCAACCATATTAACAGGGTCCTTTGCAGAATTAAAAGGTGGTGCATAGCTTAATTCAAGCTCTGTTAAATCATAAATAGTTCCACCTAATCTCATAGTTGTAGCTATTACATCTATTCTCTTCTCAACACCTTTATATCCAATGGCTTGAGCACCTAAAAGCTTTCCTTGATCATCAAAGATAGCCTTTATAGTAAAAGGAGTAGCTCCCGGATAATATCCTGCATGACTATTTGGATGAATATAAATAACATTATATTTTATATCTAATCTGTTCAATGTTCTTTCATTATTACCAGTAGATGCAGCAATTAAATCAAATATCTTTAATACTGACGTACCTTGGGTATCCTTATAGTTACTCTTTATACCAGCTATATTATCTGCAATAATTCTACCTTGCTTATTAGCTGGTCCAGCAAGTGGTATTGCGGTCTTTGTTTTATTAACAAAATCTACAACTTCTACAGCATCTCCACCTGCATATATCCCCTCTATGTTAGTTTCCATATTAGTATTAGTAACAATATGACCTCTAGCTGTAATTTCTATACCTGAATCCTTCAAAAATCCAGTATCTGGAGTAACCCCAATAGCTAAGATAACTAAATCTGAAGTTAGTTTTTTACCGCTGCTTAATGTAATCTCAACACCTGAATTTGTATCCTCAAAAGCTTTTACCCCATCATTCAGTCTTAGCTTAATTCCATGTTCCTCTAATTCTTTTTCTGCTATCGTAACCATATCACTATCAAAAGGTGCTAAAATATGCGGTGCTGCTTCAACTAATGTTACGTCTATTCCTCTTTCAATTAAATTTTCTGCTGTCTCTATACCAATAAAGCCTCCACCTATAACAGTAGCCTTCTTTACAGTATTTTTTGTTATAAATTCATTGATTTTATCTGTATCAGGAATAGTTCTAAGGGACATAATTCTTGGTCCATCAACACCTGGAATATTAGGTTTTATAGCTTTTGCTCCTGGTGATAATACTAGATAATCATAATTTTCTACGTATTCGCCTCTTTCTTTACTTCTAATCTTTATAGCTTTGTCCTTAGAATGTATTGCTACAACTTCACTTTCAGCTCTTACATCTATTTTAAATCTATCTCTCATAAGTTCAGCTTTTGTTACTATAAGCTTCTCTCTATCCTTTATAACTCCGCCTATATTATATGGAAGACCGCAATTTGCATATGATATATATGGCCCTTTTTCAAACATTACTATTTCGATCTCTTCATCAAGTCTTCTAAGCCTAGCTGCAACAGATGCTCCCACAGCAACCCCACCAACTATCAATACTTTTTTCATATGGTAATTCCTCCTTCGAGTTATTAATTATTATATATTTTAACCATTAATCAAATAAAGCTTTTATAATCTTGGCTATTCTTTCATCTTTAATTGAGTAAATAACTTCAAGCCCTTGCCTTTTAGCTTTCAATATTCCACAAGTTCTAAGCTTTTGAAGATGTTGAGATATAGTAGACTGTGGCATATCAAGACAATCAGTCATAAAAGACACATTACATTCTCCCTTTTCTAATAAACCTTTTACTATACAAATCCTCACTGGGTGTGCAAGTGCTTTTAAAAGTTCTGCCTCATCTTGATAATTATTAAAATCTTTATCCATCATTTCCTCCTACTTATTTCTCAATATTATTATATTCAAATATTACGATATAGTTACCTATTTGTCAACTCTCTTTTATTATTTGTCTTTAATCATTGTTTATTCATAAAATTGAATTAATTTTTCAATTTTATGCTAGAATTCTCAACTTACAACAATCCAAAAAGGCCTTTAGTACTGTAAATGTTACATACTAAAGGCTAATATATAATTTTAAGTTTTTTCTATATTTAAACAATAGCTCTTATTGTGCACTCCACTCTTTTTCATCTAACATTTTTTCTATTTCAAAATCTTCATATTTTGCTAGTTCTTTGATAGCTTCTGGCAATGTACAAAACTTACTCCAACTACTATGCTTTATTTTTTTATTTGTATTTCTCACAGCATCAAAAGTTGTTCTTGTCTGATTTAACGGATATACAAGAAGCTTTCCTTCTTCAAAATTTCCACCCTCAACATGCCAAATATAGCCTTCTTCTAGTGGTACGAATAAATTATATTTTAGTGACACTTTATAAGGCAATTCCTTATCTCCATTAATTATTATAACTGTATCTTTATCGTAATATTTTATTGTCTCTATTGTAATAGTATCCTTTTCCATCTAAAAACCCCCTTTTATACCATTATACTTATATTACACTTTTCCTTCAAGAAAATATATTATCTATAAATCCATGTACATATACCTTATTATTTTTACCTAAAACAATTCTATTTATTAGCTATATTTTCATTTTAGGTATATACTATTTATATTAACTTTTAACTATTTGTGATAGTTTCCCTATGCCCTTGGCTAAACTCTATATTTAATCTTCTAAAAATCTCTAACTCTGAAACCTTATAAAATTTTCTATTACAGAAGTTAACCTACACCTAAAATATATACATATAAGGAGCATTTTATGAATAATTACAAACTAACGATACAGTATGATGGCAAAAACTATAGAGGATGGCAAAAGCTTTCCGACAGTGATAAAACTATTCAAAGTAAGCTAGAGAAAGTTCTATCAACTTTAGTAGATGAAGAAGTAAATGTCATCGGATCTGGAAGGACAGATGCAGGAGTTCACGCAAGAAAACAAATCGCAAACTTTCATACAGAAAAAGACTTGAAATGGAAGGACGTTTTAAAGCATTGTTATACCTATCTTCCTGAGGATATAGTGGTAAAATCTTGTGATAAGGTTGATGAAAAGTTCCATGCTCGCTATAATGCTAAAAAGAAAATTTATACCTATAGAATTTGTAATTCAGCCTTTGGTGATGCTTTTGAAAGAAAATATTCATATTTAGTTGATAAAAAACTAAATATTGATAAAATGCTAGCAGCTTCTAAATATTTTATAGGTATTCACGATTTTAAAAGCTTTACCAGTATGAAGTCAAAAAAGAAATCTACAGTTCGAGAAATTTATGATATCAGTATAAACTGTATAGGAGATATGGTTGAGATAACTTATATAGGTGAAGGCTTCTTACATAATATGATCAGAATCCTTACAGGTACTTTAATAGAAGTAGGACTTGGTAAAATGAAAATAGATGAAATTCCAACCATTATGGACGGCTTAGAAAGAAGCGATGCTGGATTTACAGCACCTGCTCATGGTCTATTTTTAGTTGATGTAATATACTAAAAGTAACCGTCTTTATTCTTAATATTAAAACTTTCTATTCCTAATTTGAAGAAAGTATTTTTATATAAAATTATCAATAAACATATTAAAATCAAAAACCACCTTCCTAAACCTTTAGGACGGTGGTTTCTCTCTAATCTCTGGTTATATTATCTTTAACGGATCAAAGCCTATATAATCACAAGAAGTTACGATGTATTCAACCCCATCGATAACCCCTTCCATAACTTTTTTTAAAGATGGCCCATGAAGGTGCCCATAAATAACCTTTTCAACATTGAATTCTTTAAAAATCTTTGTAAATTCTGACTCTTCAAATTTATCATTAGTCGGTGGATAATGAATCATAACTATGAATTTCTTATACCCAGCCTTTACAGCTGCTTCAAGAGATAATCTTAATCTTATTAATTCTCTTTTATAAATTTTCTTATCATGCTCTGAAGCATTTTCACCTTCAGCATTAGTCCAACCTCTTGTTCCACAAATACCATAGTCTTCATAGGCAAAAAAGTTATTCTGTATAAAATTCATATCATCATATAAGGAGTTAAGCTTTGTTATGCTTCCCCACCAATAATCATGATTCCCTTTTACTATTAACTTTTTTCCTGGCAAGTTGTGTATCCATTCAAGATCCATCAAACCTTCTTCCATATTTATAGACCAGGATATATCACCTGCGATTAAAATCGTATCTTCAGAGGTTACCTTATTTATCCAATTTTCCTTTATTCTTTCATGATGATTAGACCATTTATCACCAAAAATATCCATAGGTTTATCCACAGTAAGTGCTAAATGTAAATCTGATATAGCGTACAAACTCAAATAAGCTTCATCTCCCTTTAGCATCCCTATCGATTTCCATTATATGCGCCATTATTTCTGCTACGGCTGCGTATAACTCTTCAGGGATGGAATCACCAACATCTACGTTGGTTAGTAAATCTGCCATTTCTTTATTATACACTATAGGAACATCATTTTCATCAGCTTTTTCTACTATTTTCTCTGCCACATAACCTACACCTTGAGCAGCTACAATAGGTGATTCATAACCTTGCTCATATTTTAACGCTGCTGCTTTTCTTATCTTCTTCATATGCTTACACCTTTATATTAAGCCCATAGGAAACTTCTTCATTAAAAAATTCCCTAGTCGAAATAATATCTGCTTCAGATTTTTTTTCAGTTACGCTTATCATAGGGAAGTAACCCATATCTGCTAAAACTGACTCAAGTCTACCACTAGTTTTTCTAAAAATATTTGTCCATTGTTTATCACTTTTTATATCAATCCACATAGTCTTATCTTTTACATTGATATAAGCATCAACAGCTCCCATATTGTTAGTTTCAACAGTTGCTACAATTTTCACGTTTTTTGAATCTATTCGCTTTCCCTTTTCTCTTTCATCCTTGATTAAAAGTTTGCACTGATATTGGTTATCATATAAATTTATAGGCACATCAAGCATGTAATAATTCTGAGACAAAGAGTTAAACATTTTGAAATCATTAAATGCATCCTTGAAATTCGCATAAAGCTCTGGTGACATCTTACCTTTAGATAAAATGCTATTTATCATCTCTTTCATAGAATCCATTTTTATCCCTAATTGCTCTTTTACATTTTCTGCTGAACTTAAACTTGAAGAAGTATTAGAAATATCTTTATGGTTTATTAAATCCTTATTACTAAGCAAATCTTTATTTTTTACAGTTTCTAAAAGTTTAGTAATATCAGCATCTAGGGTATCTCCATTTGGATTTCCCTTTAGCCCCTGCAATACAGTGCTTAAATCTTTTGATTTGAGATTTGTAAGAAGTTCTGTAACCTTCTTATCCATCTGAGCTGTAACTGGTTCATCCCCAAGAATCATGGCTTTTACAGTTTCTACTGAATTATCCTTAAGCAATTCTTTAAGATTCTTCATTGTATCAACTGTAGAAATATTTTCTTTTGTAACCTTAATTCCTGTTTCTTTTAATATATCCATAGAGTTCTTTAAAGAAATGTCGTCTTCTTGAATTATTGCTTTACTAGCTATCAATTCAGTTAAACTAACTCTAGGAGTTGCAAGTTCTTCTAGGTCATTAAGAATTTGCGCAACCTTTGGATTTGATGATAGGATATTATTTACTTCCTCATCCATATTGCCATATTTAAGATTAACTAAAATATTCTTAAGCTCCTTTATAGCTTCTTGACCCTTGCTATTTAGGTTCTCAATACCTTTTTTTGATAAATACTCGTGTATTATATTATCTACATCATTATTTTCAACCATATTCTTTAGATTTGTAAATTTACCTGCAGCTTCTCCTATTTCAGCTTCAGTACTTAAGGTTTGCCCCACAATTACTTGCTGATTTGTTTTCACCTCAGTATCTTTTAACGCTTCACTACTATTAAATAAATCAGCAATATCATTTAGAATCAATTGTTTCCCAGCTAATATTCTATTTAAGCTTTCAATATTATCAGAAGTTAAATCTAAGTTATTTTCAAGCATCAGCATTATTTTGTCTTGTGATAAACCTTTGATGTTTGTAAACAACTTTTCTATCATTTCCTTTAAAGCTATACCCTCTTTAGAATTTACATCTATACCTTTGCTATCAACTAGCTTATTTATAAGAGCATTTACATCGTAATTTGCATCCTTTAGGTTTCTATTTAATTCAAATAAATTCTTAACCTCTAATATATTTTCTCTCGTAAGAGGCATATTGTGCTTTAGCATATTGCTAAGGAGTTGTCTATCTTCCTTTTCAAGACCAGCATTTTTTATAATCTCATCTAAAGAAGTTGTTTCTACTTCTTTAGCTACACTATTATCAACTACTTGAAGCTTAAGTTTTCCATCTTCAAAGCCTACAACCTTAAATCTGTTTTGTCCTGCTTTAAGATCAACGTCCCCTTCAACCTTAGCTTGAATTTGCCAACGATTTGCAATTTTAATAGTCACTTCACCTTCGGCACTGTCACTGTCAACAACAGCACCATTAAATACATCACCTTTTGTAAAGGACATCTTTCTCGTATTTCTTTTTTCCTCTACATTTAAGTTTCCCGGTATTCTATTAATTGCGGCCATCTCTCTTCCCCCTCTCTCTCCTCTATATCCTATTATCGTAGGATTTTATCACTAACCTTAGATAATATTTAAAAAACCTACTGAAAAATCAGTAGGTTTAAATTATTGAATTTCTACCTTAAAGAAATTCTTCTTTCCTTTTTTTACCATCATATAGCCATCAACAAAGAATTCTTCACCAATAGCTATAGCAAAATCAGTAATCTTTTCATCATTTATAGCAACTCCACCTTGAGTTATAAGTCTTCTACCTTCCCCCTTAGATGGAACTATTTTAGTTATAGTAAGAATATCAACAAGTGCCATACCTAAATTATCTCTTGTGATAGTAACAGTAGGTACATTTGATAAATCTACACCACCACCGAATAAAGCTTCTGCAGCAGTCTTAGCTTTTTCTGCTTCTTCTTGTCCGTGAACAAGTTTTGTTATCTCAAAAGCTAATACTTTTTTTGCTTCATTTATTTCCTTATCCTTTAAAGCTCCTAAAGCTCTTACTTCATCAATTGGTAAGAAAGTTAATAGCGCTAAACATTTTTCAACATCAGCATCATCTACATTTCTCCAATATTGATAGAAATCAAATGGAGTAGTCTTATTTGGATCTAACCATAATGCGCCTTTTTCTGTTTTACCCATTTTCTTACCTTCACTATTAGTAAGAAGAGTACAAGTCATAGCGTAAGCTGGTTTTTGCTCTTTTCTTCTTATAAGCTCAACTCCAGCAATCATGTTTGACCATTGATCATCTCCACCAAGTTCCATTATGCAACCATAATTCTTATTTAATACATAAAAATCATAGCCTTGCATTAACATATAGTTAAATTCCAAGAATGATAATCCTTTTTCTAATCTTTGCTTAAAGCACTCAGCTGAAAGCATTCTATTTACAGAGAAGTGAACCCCTATATCTCTTAAAAAATCAACATAGTTAAGATTTAATAACCAATCAGCATTATTTACAATGATAGCTTTATCATCAGAAAAATCTATGAACTTTTCCATTTGACTCTTAAGTGATTTAACATTCTCTTCAATTTGCTCTTTTGTAAGCATCTTTCTCATATCTGTTTTTCCAGATGGGTCACCAACCATAGCAGTTCCACCACCAAGAAGAGCTATTGGTCTATGTCCTGCTTTTTGCATATGAGCCATGAACATCATGGCTATAAAATGGCCAACATGTAAGCTATCAGCAGTTGGATCAAAACCAATATAGAAAGTTATCTTTTCCTTTTCAAGTAATTCTCTAGTTTCTTCTTCATGGGTAAATTGCTTAATAAACCCACGCTCTAATAATGTATCTAAAACATTTGCCACGATACTCCTCCTTACGAATTGTAACAGTATTTATTGTCTAAAATATAATAAACATAAAATTTTCTGTAATTATTTTTTTGCAACATATATAGTATATATTAAAATCTATGTTTTTTCCAGTCTATTGTCTTGGATTTACAGCCTTAACCCCTGGATATATAACCTTGAAATAATCATTTTCGATGGAGTTTATGAAATCCACTCTTCCATATGCTTTAAAAGCTTTTTTCATCCTGTTAAAGCCAGTTGATGCTAAAGCTTCTCTAGAAGAATTGTCTAAAGTAAGCAGTTTCTCATATATCCACATATTTCTTCTTATATACTTTAAGTTCTCTAATTTCTTTTCCTTCATCAATATCCCTGGGCTAGTAATGGTGGTGCTGTTTTGGCTTATTACTACCTCAATTATTTTGTGAGCTGCATTATAATCTCTATATAATATTGCATTCTTAATTCCTTCATATACAGCTTTTATAGGATATTGCTTAGGGAAAATATTATTAAGTTTTTCCTCACATTGATCAAGAATACCTTGAAGATTTCCTTGAATTGCTATAACTCTAGGCTCCTTATTGCTTATTTTATTTATTATTCTAACCATATTATGAGGTACAAACATATAATTTATCTTTGAAAAAATTAAAAGTCCACCTAGACTTCCACAATAATCATTTGATTCTTTGTTCTGCACTAAAATAGATGTTGCCTTCATTAAATAAAGTCTATTTTCATCTGTAACTTTAATATTATGATTTGAAAAATACTTGTCAACCAATTCAATATCAAAGTCCTCAACACTACTATTTAGAATAGGAAAAAGTTCAGCATTAAAATTGTGATTTTCCTCCATAGTAGATAGAATCTCAAATTTTCTCATAGTATCAGTAGTAGAACCTCTTCTTATATAAAAAGCTCCATTATCTCTTAACTGATAAGGCTTTTGGTTTCCATCATATATATTGATAATCCCTATAGTCTTACCATCAATCTCCACAGTTTCATAATTCACTGGAATAGGTGGTTCACATCTTGAGCTTATAACTTGCTGAAGCTGTTCTTCATGAATACTATCCTTATCCATCCCAAGAATTTCTTTTGTTTTATCTCTTATTCCGATAATTATATAGCCTCTTCCACCTCTAGAATTTGCTATCGCACAAACATCCTTTGCCAATTCTTTTTTAGCACTTTCAGTTGAAAGTTCAATCTTCTCTTTAAAATCTAGCTTAATTCCTTCAGACTTTTTAATTAATGCCGAAATCCTTCTTATATCCATAGAATCCTCCAAAGCTATCAAATCTATTTTTTAGTATATTTCTGTTAATATTTTAATCTGCTCAATATAAAATATTTTCTACTTCAGTTCCTCTTATAGATTTCATAATCTAAATCTTAGCTTTAGTTTCTACCCTTTAAAATCACGAAGATATCTTCATTAATATAATTCTATACTATATGGATTTCATTTTTTATTCAACCTATATCTTTTGGGAATTAAGTTAACATTTCTAGTTGTAAATTTTTATTCATATTTTTTTTATTATGTTAACATTTTTAAAGCTTTACTTTAATTTCTATATTGCCTTTTTAATAAAAAGTGCTATAATAAAACTGTAATAGTTTATTATAGGCGATGTATTTACTGGGATCAATTTACTCCTTAATTTCATAGAAGTAAAGTTTGTTTCGGAATATATGCCCTATGTATTTTAAGGAGGATATCAAAATGGCTGATAAGACAATTGTATGTAAAGATTGTGGTAAAGAATTTATCTTCACTGAAGGTGAACAAGAATTCTACAAAGAAAAAGGATTTGAAAATGATCCAGTAAGATGCCCAGAGTGCAGAAAAGCTAGAAAAACTCAAAAAAATAACGTTAAAAGATAGTTAACTCAAAGGAGAGATCTTCACTCTCCTTTTTATTTTTGCCTTATCACTTCCAACGGTATATATTTTTTTATATTGCTCATACTAATTATGAACATATGTTACCATTAAGGATAAGGAAGTGAAAATATGAAACTTATTTTATGGATAATAGTCACTTTATTTATGAGTTATCTCTTAACCATATTATTTTCTAGTGCGGTTTCCATACTAAATATACTAATTTTTCTTGGAGTTTCAGTACTTACCTTTGATATCTTCGCTGAAAAAAAGTCATTTCATTAAAATAAACTCTATGATGTACTTATAATATTAAAATTTATTCTATTTTCTTACGCTAATAGAATAAATAAAAGAATCAGAAGTATCTGTGAAATACAATACTTCTGATTCTTTTTTATTAACCACATCATGATATATAAGTTCCAGTAAAGTTTCTATATTAAATCCATATACGCTGATGAACTTAATGTAGTTTTTTAATCAGAATATCTATATTTATAATAATCCTTTTTCTATCAACTTTTTATTATAATAACCAAGTATATCACTTCTCTTTATTATTCCTATGAAAACATCATTGTCATCTACAACAGGAACAAAATTTTGGTTTACTATTAATGAAAATAAATCTCCTATGTTCGAGGTTATCCTAACAGCTTTATTATTTACTCTTCTTTCTATGTCTTTTACAGAAACCTTACTGGTATCTAGATATGTTTTATCTGGATGATTTTTAATTGTCCACAAAAGGTCTCCTTCTGTCAATGTACCTACATACTTTCCTCTTCTGTTTATAAGAGGAATTGCAGTGTATCTATGATACTCCATTTTCTCCAAAGCTTGTCTCATTGTTGCATCTAAGTCTTCATAAACTAACTCTTCCTTTGGTGTTAAAAAAAACGCTATATTCATTATCCCTCTCCCTAATTTTTCTGCCGATAAAGGCATCTTAAGTAATCTTACAAATTATTATATAAAAGTTTCTCAACAATAAAATTATATGTTAAATACATAGGTTTTACAATTTCAAAGTATAGTCTTCTAAGTTTAAATTCCCCTTAAAAAAGCTAAAAACTTAAACTATTCTTTTCTACCTTTATAATGGTATCAATTACTTCTTATAGCGTTTTTTTCTGCTCTTTATGCAAATTTTTAAAGAAGCCGATACTAAATGATTGTTTTATTTATTACTTGTCAAAGCGCCACAATCACTTTTGATTTCGATTTATTTTATTAGTAAATTATCTTCTATCCTTGCAAAGCAAAAACTACCATAGAATTTACTATGGTAGTTTATCTTTAGTCTTCTGCCTTACCTATTCCTGATAGTTCAAGACCTTTATTATGTTCTAATGCCCAACTTACAGCCCATTCGCTTTGGAATAAAAGAATATCTCTATCTTTTAGATCCCTTACTGGTTTAGTATCTGAAGTTATGCTTAACTTATCTACGGAAACTTCAGCAGACTCTACCCATCTTATAGCTCTGAAAGCAAGTCTATCCATTTTTATATCAACATTATACTCATTCTTTAGTCGATATTCAAGAACCTCGAATTGAAGAACACCAACAACACCTACAATAATTTCTTCCATTCCTATATGAAGTTCCTTAAATACCTGAATAGCTCCTTCTTGTGCTATCTGAGTTATACCTTTAACAAATTGCTTACGCTTCATTGTATCAATAGGTCTTACTCTAGCAAAATGCTCTGGAGCAAAAGTTGGTATTCCTTCAAA
Source organism: Clostridium cellulovorans 743B (assembly GCF_000145275.1). Lineage (NCBI taxonomy): Bacteria > Bacillati > Bacillota > Clostridia > Eubacteriales > Clostridiaceae > Clostridium > Clostridium cellulovorans. The sequence goes on along the minus strand of NC_014393.1, from coordinate 836,599 downwards.
CTTGAACTTATTGTTACTCGCACATAAAGTGTCACCTATACTAAAGATACCTGGATCAAATACACCAATTATATCTCCGCCATAAGCTTCCTCAATGATTTCTCTATCTTGTGCTAAGAATTGTTGAGGTTGAGAAAGTCTAATCTTGGAATTCCCTTGTATATGATTAACTTCCATTCCTTTTTGGAACTTACCTGAACATATTCTCATAAAAGCAATTCTGTCTCTATGTGCTTTGTTCATATTAGCTTGAATTTTAAATACGAAAGCTGAAAAAGGCTCTTCGTATACATCTATTTCACCCTTAGTAGAATTTCTAACCATAGGTGGAGGAGTTAAATCCAAAAATGCTTCAAGGAAGTTTTCTACACCAAAGTTTGTTAAAGCACTACCAAAGAATACAGGTGTTAGCTCACCTTGTCTAACTGCCTTTATATCAAATTCATCTCCAGCCATATCAAGTAATTCTATATCTTCCATAAGCTTGTCATGAAGTGCAGAACCTAAAAGTTCAGAGAATATAGGATCATTTACTTCACCTTTAATTGATTCAACTTCATTTGCACCATGGTTTCCACCGTTGAATACAGCTATAGTGTTTTTTGCTCTTTCAAAAACACCTTTAAATTCTTTACCACTACCAATAGGCCAATTCATTGGATAAGTTTTTATTCCCAGTTCCTTTTCTATATCTTCTGTTAATTCAAAAGGATCTTTTGCTTCTCTATCCATCTTATTTATAAAAGTAAAAATAGGAATACCTCTTAAAGAACAAACTTGGAATAACTTTCTTGTTTGTTCTTCTATTCCTTTAGCTGCGTCAACTACCATAACAGCACTATCTGCCGCCATTAAAGTTCTATAAGTATCCTCCGAGAAGTCTTGATGACCTGGAGTATCTAATATATTTATTTTAAAACCATTATAGTTAAATTCAAGCACTGAAGATGTAACTGAAATACCTCTTTGCTTTTCTATTTCCATCCAGTCAGAAACCGCATGTCTTGATGCTTTTCTGGCTTTAACAGAACCAGCCTCACGTATAGCTCCTCCATATAATAAGAGCTTTTCTGTTAAGGTAGTTTTACCTGCGTCCGGATGTGATATTATGGCAAAGGTTCTTCTTCTATCTATTTCTTTAATTAATTCAGACACAACCTTTTTCTCCTTTTCTTAGTCATACAATAATATTTATATCCAATTTTCTATTTTAAAAACTGAAATTTCTAATTACATATATAATAAACTACATTAAAATGAAATAATAACTCTAGATTTAAGATGATTTTCTCTCTTCTTCATTAATTTCATCAATACATTCTAAAATTTTAGCAGCTCTTTCTTTTGTGTTTCCATTTATAATACTATAATTAACATTTTCACTGTCCAAAAAGTTTTTTATAGCAGTATCAATTTGAACTGCAAGATCTTCATCTTGCCATCTTACACCATCTTGTTGATATCCAAATTCTCTTGGAAGAAAGAAGATATAATCATACTTTGGGATATCTTTTATTGCTAAGTAATATAGGTCTTTTAAAATCTCAATTTCTTTTTTCGTACGCTTTTTCTTTCCAAGCATAAACCTTCCATATATATATATCATGAAAGTTGCATAATCTGTTAGAGCATAATCGAAATCATTTAATTCATTCTCTAACATTTGCTGTCCTAAGTATATTCCATATTGTTCTGAAATAGTTTCTATCATACCTTTATCTTTTAAGTAATCTGTACTGTACTCTGTTGCACAGCCAACGTTCAATCCCATTATCTTCATATCAACATATAGCTGCTGAATTAGGGTAGTTTTACCACATCTTGGACCTCCCAAGATAGCTATCCTAGTAGTCATCCATTATCCCCCCAATTATTTTATAAACCTTTCTGATTATATCAATAATCTCTTATATATTCAACATAATTCATCTTTTATAGACCTTCCTATGATATAATAGGTGTAATTAAATGTTGTACTAGTCGACTCATAATATTAATAATAGACATCTATTCCTAAAACTTGTATATTATTAAAATATCAAAATTATAATATATTTTTATAAAGGTATTTGTTGCATATAGTACAACGAACTATTTATATATTTTAATAGAAGATCTTTATAATTTTATATTGATTTTTCACAATCATATAAATTTTATTGCAGTTTCTCTAATGAAAAATATATTTTTTAAGTCAGAAATTTTGTTTTTTATTATACTTTTTAGGAGGATTTCAATTATGTACAAACTTATTGCATTAGATATGGATGGAACTCTGCTGAGAGACGATAAAACAGTATCCCCTGCTGTTTTTGATGCTATACAAGCTGCAAAGGCAAAGGGTGCAAAGGTAGTTTTAGCCACTGGAAGACCTATAAAAGGAGTTGACAAATATTTAACTCACTTAAATTTAAAGGAAGCTGGCGACTATGTAGCAACCTTTAATGGTGCTTTAGTTCAAGATACTTTTACTGGAGATGTTATCTCTCATATAACTATGAATCATGATGATCTTATAACTATATACGAAGCAAGTAGAGAATTAAGGACTCATGTACACTTCTTTGATAAGAATACTTTATATACTCCAAATAAAGATATAAGTAAATTTACAGTTCATGAAGCATTTATGAATGATGTTTCTCTAAATTATATTAATATTGAAGATGTTAATAAAGATATAGTTATTTCAAAGGTTATGATGATAGATTATCCTGAAATCTTAGACAGAGTTGTTACTGAACTTCCAAAGGAACTTGTAGAAAAATATACTATAGTAAGAAGTGCACCTTTCTTCTTAGAATTCTTAAACATAGATGCAAACAAAGGCAATGGTATTATGCTTTTAGCTAATAAACTTGGAATTAAACAAGAAGAAGTTATTTGTGTTGGGGATGCTGGTAATGATATTCATATGGTTGAATATGCTGGTCTTGGTGTTGCTATGGGAAATGCAACTGATGACTTAAAGGCTGTAGCAAACTACATTACTAAGTCTAATAATGAAGATGGAGTTGCTCATGTAATAAATGAGTTTATTTTGAAATAATTAACCCAAAATTCTAAAAGGAGCTGTCTCACTTTGAAACGCTCCTTTTTATTTTTGTATAGATTTCGGTAAAAGAAGTAAGATTTAAACCCTAAATCTATAACCAGCTCCCCATACAGTTTCTATATACTGCGGCTCTGATGGATTAGACTCAATTTTATCTCTAATCCTTCCTATATGAACTGTTATAGTAGCATTGTCTCCTAAAGCTTCAAGGCCCCAAATTCGTTCAAAAAGCTCTTCCCTTCCAAATACTCTATTAGGATTCTCCACTAAGTATAAAAGTAAATCAAATTCCTTCTGAGTAAGATTCACTTCTTTTCCATTAATAAATACCTGTCTAGAAGGTTTTTTAACCTGTAATCCTCTTATAATGATGTCATTATCCTGTGGCTTACTTCCAAATTTATTTTTTAGTCTTTCATAATTTTTTATGTGAGCTTCAACTCTTGCTACCAATTCCCCTGGACTAAAAGGTTTTGTTATATAATCATCGGCACCTAAACTCAAGCCTTTTATTTTATCAATTTCTTCTTTCTTCGCAGATACCATTAAAACAGGAAAATCTTTTTCATCTTGAATACTCTTCATTACATTGTAACCATGAAGTTTAGGTAACATAATATCAAGAATCACTAGATCATAGCTATTGTTTTTAATTTTATCTAAACCTTCAACACCGTCTGTTGCAATGTCAACTTCAAAGCCTTTAACCTCTAAATAATCTCTTTGAAGCTTAGCAATAGTTAAATCATCTTCTACTATAAGTATTTTTTTCATAATTTTAAGCTCCTCTTTTTTTACATTCTCACTATCTGAATAAATAGAATATTTCTGAACTTCAGATAGTATTTTTTATTAACTCCTGCGAAGTATAATTACTATAAAGTATCTTCTACATCATTATTAAGTACCTTACCTTTCGGTAAAGACATCAAAATACTTGTCCCTTCACCCCCATGACTCTTAGCCCAGATACGACCCTTATGATCTTCAACTATTTGTTTAGCTATAGCTAGTCCTAGTCCGCTACCTTTTGTTTGATTTCTAGACTTGTCTATCCTGTAAAACCTATTAAATATCTTATTTACTTCCTCTTCATCTATTCCCATACCATTATCTCTAATTTCGATTATGATACTGGTATTAGTTTCTCTAAGATCTATGTTTATTTGTCCATATTCCTTGTCCATATATTTACGCGCATTATCTATTATATTGATTATAACTCTTCTTAGCTTTTCTCTATCAATCTTAACCATTCTTGTAGTCACAAGCTGATTATCTAAGTTCATATCTATATTATACTTTTTCAGCTCTCCTTCACATTCACATATGCAATCCTCAAAGTAATTAACTATATCGGTCTTCTCAAAATTGTACGGTATCTGATTTAAATCAAGCTTTGAATGTAAAAGTAGATCATCAATAATAACATTCATATAATCAGCCTTCATATTGATGATTTTAAGATAATCAAAAACTTTTTCTTCTGTATTGGCAACTCCATCTAAAATTCCTTCAACATATCCTTTTATAGATGTTATTGGAGTTTTTAAGTCGTGAGAAATACTAGATACAATAAGTCTTCTATTCTCATCATATTTACTCTTCAAAGTTACAGAATCTTTAAGACGTATTCTCATAATCTCGAAGCCATTACAGAGTTCCCGTATTTCTTCATCCCCCGCTTCAATAATCTGAGAATCTAAATTTCCATCTCTTATATCTGATGTTGCAGCCTTTAAATGATTTATAGGCTGCATTATTCTTCTAACAAAATTATAGGTAGTGATAAAATTTGCTATAATAAAAGCAAATACAAAAGCTATAGTTATAAATATGAAAAAATGTTTAGATTCAAAGGTTTCTTTGCTTACTGGAACCATTAATATTAACTTTCCATTAGACCCATCTTCATTTTGAAACCCAGAAATCTTAGACATATAGTTTTCACCATTAATATCTATAGTTCCCTTAGACTCATCCACAATTCTTTCAACATCAATTCTGTTAATACCTTCAGATTGAATAATATCATTCTGACTTTTATATAATATATACTTTCCATTCATATCCGCTAGAGAATATCTTAGATATTTCTCAATTTCTACGTTTGTTTTAATTTTACGCTCTGAATCTATCAAATAATTTGAAATCTCTGATAGGCTTTTACTTTTATCCACAACTTCTTCAATATTTTTCGTGTTCATTCTTCTAATATCAAGTCTTGCAGAAAAAAAGAAAAAGCCACAAGTTGCAACTATAGTTATTATTAATGTTATTAGAACCGTAATTATATTAGAAATAAATAATCGTTTTTTTATCTTCATAATTCACCTTAAAATTCTTTTTTATCAAAGAAATAATAGCTTCCTGTAAATAATAATATCGAATAACTAACTAAAAGCATCCCTTGACGAAGTATTTTCCATGCTGGGAAAATATTCATTATCCATAACTTATACCATCCAAAAGTAGATGTAAAAAATATTCCTGAATATTTAGTTAATACAATTTCTAAAGCTTTGAAACCTATAAATGTTATTATTGCTAGAAAAAATACTGCTGTTCCGCTCTTTATCATATTCGCATAGAACACAACTAATAAAGCTAAAACAATCATAGGAAATAAGGTAACAAAATAACTAATTATTACTTGAATAAGTCCACTTATTGAAAAAGTACTTGGATTAAATAAAATTCCTGCAATTATAGAAAAAAGCATTGCAAATAAAAGATTAGATAATATAAAAATAATTATAGCTGTAAACTTTGCACAGAATACTTTAAACCTAGAAATAGGCCTTGTTATAAGAATTTTCATGGTATTATGTGAAAACTCTCCACTAAAACTATCTACTGCAACTAAAGCTGTAAATAATGGCAACACAGTATATACTAATATAGATAATACTAATATAGGAAAGTCCATACTCTGGGCTCCTATTATCCCAAGACCTTCTCTTAGCGCTATTACTGCTAATTCCCCAATACATATACTAATTAGTGATAATATAGCTGATATTATTACCTTTTTCTTTTTATATAATTTCTCTACCTCATTTATCACTGCATTTTTATACCCTCGCATTTGCTTCAACCTCACTGACAAAATAATTTTCAAGACTCGCATAATTATTTAATATGTTCTGTGTTGTTTCTACATTAAGGATAACCCCATTATGAAGTACTCCTATCTTATTACAAGTGAGCTCTATATCATGAATTAAGTGACTAGAAATAAAGAAAGTTGTATTTTCCTCCACAGAAAGCTTCTTTATAAGTTCTCTCATACTTATCATACCTTCAACATCAAGACCATTAAGTGGCTCATCTAATATTACGATTTCTGGTCTAGATACAATTGCTGCTGCTATTCCAAGTCTTTGTTTCATACCTAAAGAGAATTTCTTTGGTTTTTCATTTTTATATTTGAAAATTCCTGTAAGTTCTAATACCTCTTCTATTCTCTTTTCGTCTACATTATCATAATACCTTGAAAATTGTTTAAGATTTTCAAAAGCCGTTAGATAGGGATACGCTTCCGCATTTTCAATTAGACATCCTACTTTTTTCAAAGCGTTTTCTGTATCTTCTAAAATGCTATGTCCAAGAATTTTCACATCACCAGAATCTGGTTTTACAAGTCCAGTCATAATTTTCATTGCGGTTGTTTTACCAGCTCCATTAGGTCCTAAAAAACCAAAAACATCGCCTCTTTGAATTTGTAAATTTATATCTCTTATACCTCTTTTGTTACTATATAATTTAGTGAGATTTTTTATTTCAATAACCACATCCATAACCGTTTCTCCTATTTTAAGATTAGTGACATAATTCCATGCCCTTTATAAAAAAGCTTTCAAATTTTGAAACTCTTCTTATCATTCACTCTAAAAACAAATTATAATCTAACTAATTCGATAAAATAAAAAGTTATTGTACTACTCTTTGAAAAAGAACATGATTAGTTTTTTCTTTATTCTCATCCTTATTATCATTTGTTGACTTAATATCAAAATAGATACTACTTGGGCTTTGCAAGTCTATAGTCCCAACACTATTGTTAGAATCTACATCTCTTATATTATAATTTAAAGAATAAAACTTTCCAAAACTCTCTTTACTATTATTTTGTTCTCCAGTAAACCTAAATACTGATGATTTCGCATTACCTTCTTCATATCCGTCCTTATAATTTTGATAATATATTATTGAAATAGTATCTGTGTCTAAACTTTTGATTTCAACTGTTCTATCACCAATCTTTATAACTTCTCCATTTTTAACAACAGTTATATCACTTTTATAAGTTCCAACATAAATATTAATATCAACTTTTTCTACGCCTTTTTGATAATTATCATATTGAACAGTAATATTTGGATCATCTAAATTAGGTTTTTTTACAGTAGTCTCATTAATATTAGTTATCTTAAGAAGTATATCTAGGGTAATTATATGCTCATTATTTTGCTCATCTTTTCCAATGACGCTTAAAGATACAATGATTTTATCAACTATATCTTGCTCTGTTATGTTCATACATCCTGATGCTGATTTGATAAAAATATCCTTGTGTAAGTTATATTTATTACTCTGAGTTTCAGCATCATATGTTTTACCTAATTTACTTTTAAAATAATATGAAGTCATAGCATTTACTACTGTTGGTATTTGTGCCTGATTGACAGACACTGCTAGTTCTTTACTTCCATTAGGATTTTCTGAAACTACAATATAATCCTTCAACTCACCAATAGCAGCATCCGTTATTTTTTCTAAATCTGAGTAATCACCTCTTTCAAAAGGGGTTGAAAACTTATAGAAGTTATTTCCGTAAAAATTATTACTAACTCTATATCCGTTATCTATACTATCTATCTTAATATTACTGTCTATATAACTATGATTTTGATAACGTCCTTTTCCTTCCCCTCCTAAAATAGCTTTCTCAATTGCCTTATTTATTACATCGTACTTTGTAATTGAATTCTCACATAAAATTTTCGCACCATTATCCTTTAATTCTATAGCTCTTTCAATTGTATAATTTGATATTGTTCCATCACTAAGGCTAGTTGCAGTATACTTTAAAATATCCTTGCCTTCCTCATATCCGCTTTTGGAATTTATTTCAGCTAAAGCTGTTGTTACAAACATTATTAATCCTACTACAAAACTTAGGGCTATCTTCTGCCTTTTGTTCAACTTCATATTCCTTCACCTTTTACTTATATAGATCTTCTGATTCTAATTTTGATAATCAAAAATGAAAATCTCTAATTTAATACCCTAACTAGATTAGAATTAGCAATAACATCGCTATCTTGTTTATGCTTTTCAAAGCTAACATTAACACTAGTTGGTTCATATAACCCTAAATATCCCATCTCATCATTATCTCCATAAGTGAATTCTATAGCAATAGAATAATACCTTTCTGCTGGATTTTTATCTGGATGTTTTTCTAAATTTTTTTCTATATCTGCAAATATTGCTGACTTTTTATAGTTTTCATAACCCTCTAGGTAATTTTCTGAATAATATGCATTAATTTTACTTTCACTTATCTCTCTTATCTCTAAAACTCTTTCACCTATTTTTACAATATTGTTATCTTTCACAATTAATATATCATTTTTATAAGTTCCTTTATATATACCAATATCAACCTTATCTGATGCAGTAACGCTTCCTTTATTATCAATATAAGTGGTTTGTACTGTCTTTTCTTTTAAGTTTGGTTCATTTACTACTGTACTATTTAAATCCTTTACCTTAATGACAGTCTTTAATGTAAAAATATGAAATTCTTCCTTATCATCTCTAGCACTTATTAATGTATCTATATTAACACTTTCCACAATTCCTGACTTAGATACATTAGCACTTCCCTTTACAGCTTTCACAAATACATCCTTTAAGCCTCTATCTACATAAGCTTGCTTTTCTTGATCATAAGTATTAGAAAGTTCTTGCTTCATTAAATAAGAAGAAATTGCATTAACCAGTGCCGGAATCTGAGTTTTGCTAATAGCTCCTGATAACATTTTGCTTCCATCTGGTCTTTCAGAAACCACTACATAATCTTTGAGATTACCAACCACTGCATCAGCAATTTTTTCAAAGTCAGAAGCATATTGTTGTTTAAAGGGATTCTTACCTAAATAATCAATACTCTGTGGCTCAGAAAATTGAGTAACATAATAAGTATCACTAGATTTATCATAACTGATATCTTTATTTAGGTCCTTATAAAAATAATATTTAACTTGCTGTCCATTTTTTAATTGAGTAGATGTGTCTTCCATACGCTTGTTTACTATATCATATTTCTTTACTTCATTTTGTTTTTCCATAATATCATCATTGTCTAATAATGTGGTCTCAGTTTCTATTGTATAACTTTTTATACTACCTTCATAAAGTTGAGACGCAGTATATTTGAGTATATCTTTTCCTTGTTCATAGCCACTCTTTGAATTGATTTCAGCAAGAGCTGTAGATACAAATAGCGTTGAACCAATTATTAGGCTTAAAGCTATTAATCTCTTCTTTTTAAATTTCATCTTTTCACTCCTTTTTATTTAAGCTTTTTTCCAAAACAATCAATCATAACGTTAATTTATTTTGTTACATTACTTACTAATAGAGTCAATAAGTATAGAAACTTAGCAAATACCTTATTTATCTACGCAATTTGCATCGTAGATTTACTCAAATACTAACTATCACTTTAATTTATTATCATATTTCAGATCAATTATTAGAGATTTTTCTTATTATTTAATTATAAAACGCACCTATATATTTTATCTAACATAAATATAAATAAAGTATAAATTTTTTGTGTTGCCTTTACATTCCAAATATAAAACTATTTTTGATCTGCAGGATATACAACACCAATTTGACTTCTCGCCTCATCAATTATCTCCATAGTTTTAATGGAAACTTCATGAGAATTAACCTTTGACTCCATTTCTCTTGCTTTGAGTGATTTTATGAATTCTTCTATTTCATAAATCATTAATTCCTTATTTTGCTTTATTGAAATATCTTCTACGTCTCCACTTCTATAATGAATTTTTACATCATTAAAGTTATTCATATTACCTATGATGATGCTACCCTTCTCACCTTTAATTTCTGATGAACAGAAGGAATGTGTTATTTTTGAGTATATCACAATAGCCTCCATATCTTTATAGCCAAAGCTTATGCTTCCACTTCCGTCTACCCCTGATTCAAGCATTACTCCTGTTGCTTTTATAGTGTTAGGCTTACCAAAAAGTTGAACCATAGGTTCTATACAATAAACTCCGATGTCCATTATTGCTCCGTTGGACAGCTCTGGTTTAAACGCATTTTGGATAATCCCTTCTTTATATTGATCATACCTTGAAGAATACTGACAATAGTTTCCTACATAGCTTCTTATCTTTCCAATCTTATATAAATTCTCTCTTATAGATGTAAAGTTTGGAGTTACTGTAGTTTTCATGGCTTCCATTAAAAACACTTGATTTTTCTTTGCTACTTCTATCATCTTTTTTACTTCCCTACTATTTGAAGCTAAAGCTTTTTCACAAAGCACATGCTTTTTATTATTTAAAAATAAAATTGTTTGCTCACAATGAAGTGCATTAGGTGATGCTATATAAACTGCATCAATAGATTTACTCTTTGCCATTTCTTCTAGATTAGTGTAGTACTCTTTTGCTCCATGCTTTTCTGCAAAAGCCTTTGCTGAATTTTCAGTTCTCGAATAAATAGCAGTAAAAGAAAAATCCTCAACTAATGCTGCCGCTGCTAAAAATTGTTCTACTATCTTTCCTGTTCCTATTACACCAAAGTTAATCATATGTTTTCCTCCTGTTTTGTTATAAATTTTAGCTTCTATATAAGTTCCAATAATGTTTCTAGATTAAATGTACATACCATTTATGAAATCAATATACATTTCTAATTGAAGGTTACTTAAATTAGTCTTCAACTAATTTATTTACGTATACTGCTTATTCAATTCTATCCCAAAAATTCTTCATAAGAGTAGCTGCTTCCTCTGTGCTTCTTACCTTATTATTGTTTCGCCACTCTGCTGGGAATAACTGTGTATACCTTCTTTGCCCATACCTTGTATCTATAAGTACTATTACACCTTTATCTTCTTCGGTTCTAATGCACCTACCAACTGCTTGAAGTACCTTTATCATTCCAGGGTAAGTGTATGCGTAATCAAAACCAGTTCCTTCTTTCTCGTTAAAATAATCCTTTATAATATCCCTATCAATTCCAATCTGAGGCATACCTACTCCGACTATTATAACACCTATGAGCCTATCATAAGTTAAATCTATCCCTTCTGAAAAATGACCACCTAAAACACAAAATCCTATATAGGATTCTTCTGGATCATTTTTGAATGCTCCAAGAAATTCTTCCTTTTCCTCTTCCGTCATACTAGAGCCTTGAATTTTTGAAGTTAAGCCAGTCTCTCTTTCTAAAAAGCTTTCATATACCATCTCCATATATTTATAAGAAGGAAAGAAAACCATATAATTTCCTATCTTGCTTTTAGCTGTAAGAATTATATAATCAACAATATCATCCAAAGATTCCTCTCTTTTTGTATAAGTTGTGGATACATTGTCAGCAATAAGCAATAACCTGTTATCTATATTAAAAGGAGAAGTCAAATTCACTAAATAATCTTCTGAATTTCCACCTAAGATATCCTGAAAGTATGGTAATGGTAACAAGGTAGCAGAAAAAATAACAGAAGCTTTTCCTCGTTTCATAGCTCCTTGTAATAATTCAGAAGGATCAACACAATAAAGTTTTATTCTTGTATCATCATAGTTCTTCTCTGTAAAGGTCACATACTTTTCATTATATAAATCCCCAATAGACATAAAACTATAAGCATCAAAATAAAACTTTAATAATTCTTCACTATCATCTTGGTTTTCTGATAGATATTCATCTGCCCTTTCTAAGAAAACTCTAAGGAAAGTATAAAGTTCCAGTGGCTCTTCTTTCTCTATAATAATACCTTCTGGCTCGCAAGCTTTTTTCTTCTCCACAAAGTAACTATTTATATTATTAAGAGCTTTATAAAGTCTTTTATCTTTTTCCTTAAGCTCTTTTTTAAGATTCATTACATCACTCTTATTTAAGGTGGCAGAAAACATTTCCCGCCCTCTATCAACTAAGTTATGAGCCTCATCTATTAAAAAAGTAAAATCTGTAGTCTTATTTTCAAAAAACCTTCTTAAATAAACCTTTGGATCAAAAACATAATTGTAGTCACAAACAATTGCATCAGACCATAAAGTTAAATCCAAAGCCAATTCAAAAGGACATAATTGATAATCCTTAGCAAATTTCTCGATGATTTCTCTTGTATAATCACCCTTTTCTTTTAATATTAACTTTAAAGCTTCATTTATACGATCATAATAACCATTTGCATAAGGACAATATTCTGGATTACAATTGGACTCTTCCATAAAACATACCTTATCCTTAGCAGTTATAGTCACAGCTTTAAGCTTTAAACCCTTATTTCTCATAGCTTCTATAGTATTCTCTGCTACTTCTCTAGTTATTGTCTTTGCTGTAAGATAAAAAAGCTTTGAACTATGACCTTCTCCTAACGCCTTGATTGCTGGGAAAAGAGTAGATACAGTCTTACCAATTCCAGTTGGTGCTTGAGCAAAACACTTCTTACCATCAGTTATACTTTTATAGACCCTTACTGCAAAATCTCTTTGCCCTCTTCTATATTCATTAAAAGGAAAAGTTAACCACTTTATAGTCTCATCCCTAAGATTTTCCCACTGCTTTTGAATTTCCGCCCACTCTTTATATTTATCTATTAAATCAAAGAAAAAATTCTTAAGCTCATCAAAGGTATATTTGTTTCTAAGAAATTTAGTCTCATCGGTTTCTATGTTGTAATAGGTAATTTGTATATATATTTCCGACAGTTCATTTTGCAAGCAATATATGTATCCGTAGCACTTTGCCTGGGCCCAATGAAGAGGATTAAAGTCTTCATCTATACTAGCTAAATCTCTTACAGTAGTTTTTATTTCATCGATTATAAAATCATCATCTTCACTTAAAATTCCGTCAGCTCTTCCCTCTACTATGATTTTTATATCTTCCTCAACAATCTCATATTTTAAAGGAAACTCAGCCTTATAATTATCCTTATAGCCCCTTTGAATTTTTTGATGTGCCCTTGTACCTTCCACAGCTCTAACACTGCCAACATATCTATTATCAATGCTACCATGTCGCATAATAAATTCTACTAAATTTCTTATAGATATCTTAATTTCTCTCATGTTTACCATCCTTTAAACACCCCATACATTACATTAATTAATCAACATACTTTCTTTCACTGGTACCTAAAAAGCATGGGTTCTAAAATTTTCTACTGTCTTGATGAATTAATGTTTTACCCCAATCATGTATAAGAGTCTTATTCACTATAGAACTATTTTAATACAAAAGCTTATATATTGCATTTAAGTTTTTTATATCTTTATCTTAGTTCTATAAAAATAACCTGTCAGCTAACATTTACGTTATAAAGAAATTACTCTATAAAATAGCAAGTGGATTTTTCTGCTACTTACATCCACTTGCCGAGTTGAAGTTTATATCTTCATAAGCATATAAATCTATGCTGGTTTGGAAACTTATGATACAATCTCTATATACTTAATAAATAGAAATATATTTCTAAGGAGATTACAAAAGATGAAAAATGCAGTAACGTTATTATGTTTTTCAATTGCAATATCTATTTTTTGTACAGTTTGGGGTTTGCTCGAAACCTTCCATGGACCTGCGACTGTAAGTAATGCAATTATCACATTGGGCTACATCTTTTGTTGGATTTTAATGTTAGTATATGGCGCGAAAGGTTCAACTCGAGGGTTCAAGATGTATTTCTGCATATTTTGGATTATTACGTTTGGAGCAACTTTAGTAAATGTATATTTAAATGCTACAGATGCTTCAATTGGATGGTTTCTACCTTTTGAAATTTTACTAATAGGTCCGTGGTATGGACTTGAGTTCTTTGGGATAAAAGGGTATTTAGCTTTCTTCCGTATAATAGCAGTTATATCCTTAATAATGACTGCAAGTGGTGCTATGTTAATTAAACCTCAATTGGGCAAGCAGTCGTCAAACCCTATTAGTTAACTTTTAGGCTGAGACGTAATTACCTATAAAAATAGCAAGTGGGGTTCTTATTACTTATACCCACTTGCTAAATTAATGTCTATTCTTTTGGTTTCCAATTAGAATTTATTTTTTTCCCAAATATCTGTTTCTCCCACTGATCCCTTGGGCCATCAAATTCATTAGACGGTATATTCCATACTACATCTGAAAATAAACAAGTCATTATCGCTAATTCTTTATCAAAATCTTTATCATAAATTACTTTATATTCGTCACAATAAACTTTTTTAAGTCGTTTTATTTTTATTGCTGCAACCTGTACATCATCACAATATACGGAAATATCTTTGTGTGAGTGGCTCCATATCTCAAATTTTTTACCTAATATTTCTCCGATTACTGAACCATGATTGTTACGTAAATATCCTTGATTTTCTCCATTTTTATAATATATATATGGACAGCTGCTGAATCTAAATATACTTATAATTGGTGTATTCTCAAGAATTAATTTCTTCTTATCTTCTTGCCTCAAACTAATAACTTCATTACCATCAGTATCAAACAAAGATATTTTTCTAAAGTCAAAATATACAATACGATTAACTTCTGCTGTATTAATAAGATTGTCTTCCTCAATTATTTTGTACTGGTAATTATCTTTTAGTCTTACTTTTTCAATCCTTAATTCCATTTGTTAATCTCCCTATTTTAATAATTGCATATCAATATGACTATTTGATATTTCAATTAAGTCTAATCCATATCTTTCTCTAATGTCATCAAGACATTCTTTACTACTATATTTCGATATAATTAATCCTACTCCTATAGTCATATAATCCCTCTAAAAATTTCTTTCAAATACCTACTGTTATAATAAGCTTCTATTACTTAATCAAAAAATTACTTCACATATTCTTAACTATATTTCTAATTTTATCTTATGAAGTCATAAATCGGAGAATCTACAATAACTAGTGGTTTGTTTTTTGTTTTTAAATCTCATATTATTGTTTACTACAATCCATTTTTTGTATAGTTAATCTTACCTTTAAAGTATGTTCGAAGCCTTTCACTACAATAAGCACACTAAAAATGAGCCAACACTCAAAACATCAGCCCATCTAATTTTATATATATAATTATTCTACACTATCATAAATCATTGGAACAATAAGTTTATTAATTCTATAGGCATCTAAAAAAATTAAGGTTTCAACTTGAAACCTTGCTTTGATAGATAATTAATATAATCCTTTAAGTTTTCCGGATTTTCTTTAAAGAACTTTGTCATATGTTCAAAACAATTTAAAGTATTTATAGAAATAGTATGTTCCACCTTTTCAGTATCTTCTAAAATATGCTCTTCTCCAACTCCTATTAATTTGAAAAATTCTTCTACTACTATATGCCTTCTATATAACAACTCTCCTAAAACTCTTCCCTTTTCCTCAAATATAATTAAACCATATTTCTCATACTTTAATAGCTTTAATTCTGATAATCGTTGAACCATTTTTGTCGCTGAGGATGGCTGCACATTTAAAGCTGAAGCTAACTCCTTTATTCGAGTAAACTTATCATTAATTGAAAGTCTGTATATCATCTCAAGATAATCTTCCATTGATGCGGTAAGAACATTATGTTCTTTTTTCATATATTCATTAAAGGTATGAAAAAAACTATCTTTCACCCGAATGCCTCCTAAATATATAGTTAGTAAAAAATATTAAACCTACTTATATAATATTAATTTATTTTCCCTTCTATGTCCTATCATTAAAAATAAAATCAATATCTGTAACTTTTCTATATATAATCTCATAAGTTGTATAAGGGAAATTCTTTTAGTTTAGGTCAACTCAATTATTCTATGTAAACTGTGTTTATTAACGTTAACTATATTTATTGGTATTAACTAAATTCTTTTAAGTTAACTATCACAACTTGGTAGTGAAAATTTTGATTTTTTCATTAATCTCAATATATTAAACAGCTGTTACTATATATAACTTATATGACTTTACTTTTAACTTATGATTACGTCGGAGGTGGAACTCTTATGCAAACTGCAAAAGAAGGGAAAGGTCTTACTTATAGACCCTTGACTAAGAATAAACTGAGGAGCAATTTAAAATTTATAGGACCTGCTTTTGTTGTAAGTGTTGCTTACATTGACCCTGGTAATTTTGCAACAAATATTACTGGTGGTTCTTCATATGATTACAGCTTGTTATGGGTTATATTTTGGAGTAACCTTATGGCAATTTTTCTTCAGACCTTATCTGCTAAGTTGGGTATAGCTACAGAAGAAAATTTAACAGGCTTATGTAGAAAGGTATTTTCGAAAAAAGTAAATTGGATATTTTGGTTTGTAGCAGGACTAGCTACAATCGCCACTACCCTAGCAGAATTTTTAGGAGCTTCCCTTGGGTTTTACCTCTTATTTAGAATTCCGCTTCCCATAGCAGGTTTATTAACGGGTATCATAACCTTTGGAATAGTTTACCTTCAAAAATATGGACAAAGGCTAATTGAAATAGTTATAACCATTTTAGTAGCCATCATCTGTCTTGCTTATACCATAGAACTTTTCCTAGCAAGACCTGATTTTTCTGCTATAGCTTTAGGTACATTGGTACCAACACTTCCTGATAACAATTCGTTATTAATAGCTGTTGGAATGCTAGGTGCTACAGTGATGCCTCATGTAATTTACTTGCACTCAGAACTAGTTCAAGACAGAAATAAAAATTGCTCAATAAGCCAGAAAAAAAAGCATCTTAAGCTAGAAAAAATAGATATATTCATAGCCATGAATATTGCTTTTATAGTTAATGCTGCTATGGTAATAGTTTCTGCTGCCGTGTTTTATAAAAGTGGACTTGTAGTTGATTCCATTGAGGATGCTCACAAATCCTTAAGTCCCCTACTAGGCTCTCTTTCCAGTGGTGCTTTTGGTATTGCCTTACTTGCCTCTGGTTTTTCCTCCTCTACAGTAGGTACTATGGCTGGCGAAACGGTTATGAATGGCTTTGTTAATATAAAAATCCCTACAAATATAAAAAGACTCATCACTATGGTCCCAGCTATGTTTATTCTAGCTATAGGAATAAATCCAATGACAGCCCTAGTTCTTAGTCAAGTTTTTTTAAGCTTTGCACTACCTGCTGCAATAATTCCTCTGATTCTTTTAACTAGCAAAAAATCTATTATGGGGGAATTCGTGAACTCCTCAGCTACTAAGATATTTGGATTTGCAATTGCTCTAATAATTGTAGTTTTGAATTGTGTACTTTTGTATTCTACCTTAATTGGATTTTAATACAGATACTATAATAAAATATTTTAAGTTTTAATTCCTCATTTTATAATCCATATGGCTTTCAACAAGTCAAAAGGGCTGCCGTACTAAGTACGAAGCCCTTTTTGTGTAAGAAATAAATCCACACTCCTCAAAGGGTATGAACTTAGAATATTTGTATTTAACTTATTCACTTCCTAATGAACACCAATCAACACAACATTTTTATGGGCCAGAACCTCCCCCTGACCAATAGCACCACCCTACAAGATTTCTATTAACATATCCAAAATGAATATCATCAAAACCATCTACCAAGTATTGTTGTCCATAATATGAATCAACATAATTAGATTTCGTTATACTACAAGTTAGACTTTTTATAGGATTACTAAAAAATAAGTGACTTTTTATAGCTGCACTAGGTGTATATAGTATGTATAAGATTGCTAATGTTATAACACAACCTTTTAGCATTAACTTTTTTAATTTCATAGCAGCCCTCCCAAATATAATATAATAGACTCTTTAATATCCTCTATCTTGTGTAAAACATCAGACGTCGGCGAAAACCTTTTTAACACGTCTTACCTAAAAAGGATGTTCATACAAGGCACCTTTTAATCCTTATATTAACATCCTTTAATATTTTTCTCAACATTTAAACTTATTTATCTAGACACAGGTATAAAGCCTATCTTCTTCTGCATCTTTCTTAAAGTCTTAGTTGCTACATAGTTTGCCTTTTGTGCACCCTTGCTGTAAATCTCCTCAAGCTGCTTTTTGTCAGCTAAAAGTTCCTTTACCTTTGATTGAAGCGGTTCAAGTTCAGCTACTATTGCTTCTGCAACGTCCTTTTTAAAATCTCCATAGCCTTTGCCTTCATATTTCTTTTCGATTTCGTCATAAGACATTCCAGTAATTGTACTTAAAATCGACATAAGATTTTGAACTCCTGGCTGCTCATCGCTGTATTTAACAACTCCTATACTATCAGTTACAGCTCTTGCTATCTTCTTTCTTATAACTTCAGGAGGATCTAATATATATATACACCCATTTGGATTTTCAGTTGATTTTGACATCTTCTTTGTCGGCTCTTGAAGATCCATTATTCTTGCTCCTGTAGGTGGAATATATGGTTCTGGAATCTTGAAAGTTTCACTATAAGCACCATTAAATCTTTGAGCCAAGTCACGAGTAAGCTCTAAGTGTTGTTTTTGGTCGCCACCAACTGGCACTAAATCTGTTTGGTATAGCAATATATCTACAGCCATAAGTACTGGATAGTTTAATAATCCTGCACTTACATTTGTATATTTTGCTGATTTATCTTTAAATTGAGTCATTCTTGATAGTTCGCCTATGTAAGAATTACAATTTAATAACCATTGAGCTTCACTGTGAGCTGGCACATGTGATTGTATAAATAATGTATTTTTATCTGGATCAATTCCTGCTGCCACATAGATTGCAAGAAGTTCTAGAGTTTTAGCTCTTAAATTTTTAGGCTCTTGTCTTACTGTTATTGCATGCAAATCTACTATACAATAATAACATTCATATTGGTCTTGAAGTTTCACCCAATTCTTTAAAGCCCCTAAATAGTTTCCAAGTGTCAAATCCCCGGATGGTTGTATTCCACTAAAAATAACTTTTTTATTCTCTGTTGTATTAGCTTCCATTTTATTTCCTCCTATATCTTAGCTATCAATATCTGTCCCTCACTATTTTTCAAGAGATCTAAATTAAAAACCCTATGCAAACTGCATAGGGCGAATATATCGCGGTACCACCTAAATTTTAAGAAATGATTATTCTTAATATACTTCAATAAAATTCCACTGTAATTTCTCATAAAGAAATTATATATACGTTCTCATTAAAAATCTACATTGACTTCAGTAAACTCTGTATTTAATGTATAAATATTATTGGAATTTATATATCAAAGCATATGTAAAAAAACATTTTCTCCTCTACCATTAACGCTGGCTACGGCTTTATTACTTATTTCATAAAACATCTCAAAGGCCCATTCAGTTTAAACATCACTACTAAGGTTCCACCAATCCTCAGCTCTCTTTTAGCTTGTTTTAAACTTACTATTCTTGTCATCGATTATATAAATATATTAGACCTTATCTTTGTAACTGTCAATATATATGAAAAGGTTTTTAGTTTTTTCTTATATAATAAAAAACAGCTTATAAATATATCCCTAAAAATATATTTATAAGCTCAAAGAACTTATATAGGATTTTATTTTTACTAATCCACTGAACTTTATATTCCTCAAATCCTATATTCTAGTTCTATGTAAATTTATTTTAAATAACGATAATTTAAGCTATCAAAATAATTTGCTAATTCTTCACTAGATACCTTAAAAGTTTTGCCGTTATAATAGCAGCTCTCATAATTTTCATCGCCACCACTTAACTCTACAGTATCTGCATTGCTAAGATTTATTGTTAACTCTATTTGTTGATCTTCATCTATCGATGCATCTTCAGTGAAATCTGCACTGTTATATATTTCTACGAACTCATCTATCTTATCGTCATCTATCCCTTTTATCAAGGTTTCCATCCTTTTATTATCCTTTGATACTACTATATTATCTACGTCATTAGCAGATATGGTTGTTCTTGTGGTTGTGGTAACTTCTTCTTTATCCTCTTTCTTTACACATCCAGTGACTAACGCTAAGCTGACACAAGCTATCAGCCCATAAGTTATCCATGTCTTTTTCATAACTGATCCCCCAAAAATTTTTAATCCTTGGTTATATATATTATGACAAAAGCTTCATTATACTTAAAATATATTAGTATCAGCTATTTTTAATGAAATTTATTAATAACTAATTTATTTCTGTCAATGAAATAAAATAAGTTTTATAAGCCCCCTTCTTCCAAGGAACATTTAGTAAATTTGATGAATGTTGCGATACTAGAGGTTCATACCAACCTTTTCCGCTATTATATAAAAAGCCTGTTACTATTGAAGAATGATATATACTATCAGCATTCTCGCCTTTAGCATATTGTATAACATCTCCAAGCATTATATCGCTAGTCATGGATTTATCAAAACTATTATCACCTTTTATAACTTTTATTTTAGCTTTAGGTCCAAAAATATTCTTCTTATAGTTTCCATCTAATATGTAAAAAAGTCCTCTTGGAGTACTCCAATGCCAAGACCAAGTATCATCTAAAGTACTATGAGTATTTTTACTTTCATAATACCATGGAAGCGCCTCATTATACGCACATAAAGCACCACCAGCTTTTATACATTGTGAAACAAAGTTTGTAGCATCCCCTGTATCAAAAGTTACTTCCATATTTCTAAAAGCTCGATTGGGAACTAATGCATAAGTTATAGCATAATTGTATGCTAAGGCTCTATTATAAATTTTGTTTTTATCCTCAGGAGTTTTATTGTTTGTAGAAGTTAAAGCTGCATTATTCATATCCACATCCTTATCCTCTATAATTTTTATTCTAGCTGGTGCACTCTCTTTTGCTTTTTCTATAGCAGTTGCTGCTCTTACTCTAAATTCATTATCTTTTTGTATTAAAATTTCTAAATCTTCTTCTTCAGCTTTGAGCGAACTTCCTGCTTCAGTACAAAAAATATCACGTTCTATTTTCCAACCATCTTCTTCGTAAGTTAAATTGATTTGATGATTTTCAAGAAGCTGAGATGCTACAGATTCTCCTAGAGGATTACCTGCATTCCAATATAAATTGCACAGTAATGTGGCTCTTATGCAGCAATGCTCCTTATTTTTTTCATTCTCCATAATAATCAGCATGGGCTCGACTCTTTCAATAATATAATCGCCTTCTGCAAAATTTATAATGTAATCTCTTAATATATAACAATGATTAAACAGCAGATTCTTTTGTGAATATGGATATTTCTTCGAAAAAAATACATCCATATCTTCTACTTTTTGAGTTACAATAGCTCTCATCCTAGAGCTAAAATATTTATCAACTATTTGTTCTGGAGTATCCTTTCCTTTTGAAGTGACCCCTTGAACTGAACAAGTAGTAAAAGTGACAAAAACCATTATCCAAATCATTAATGTTTTTTTGATTTTTCTTTTCATGGTTATTCTCCATTTTCGTATGAATTTTAGAGTCTAACCTTCAATATACATTTTGAAGTCAGACTCTAAATACATACTTTAAATTAATATAACTTTTCAATATATATGTTCCAATAAATAAATTAATATTATTTTAACTATGCTACATAACGTAAGTGGAACTTATATACTTTCATCCGTAACTTGCCTATTCTCATAATTATACTGTAGCTATTCCAACTAAAAACTACATTATTTTATCAACTGTCTATGGATTTAATATAGAAGCATTATTGGGAATTATATATTTCAAAAATTTTATCCACTGGATTAAATTAACTAGAAATCCTTATCTATAAACTTTTAAATCCTAGTTCTTAATTTATATATAAACTTTTACCTTGTATTCTCCTGGCTTCTGATAAGGAATAAAATCTTCTGTTATTGGTTTATCATTTAAAATTATAGCCTTAGATTCACTTCTCTCCACCTTTATATGATAAACTGCTCCATCTTTTTTATATGTGATCTCAAAACCATCCCAACTTTCTGGAATACATGGCTCTACTTTAAATCCTTTTCCATAATTCAATTTAAGTCCAAGTATACCATCAATTCCAGCTCTATACATCCATCCAGCACTTCCTGTATACCAACTCCAACCACCTCTTCCATAGTTGCCATCTGCAGAATAAACATCTGCTACTACTACATAAGGTTCTACCTTATATAATTGACAATCTAAATGTGATCTTGTATGACTTATAGGATTAAGCATATTAAATGCTTTATATGCTTTTTCCTGATCTCCAAGCATTGCATACGCTAGAATTACCCAAGTAGATCCATGAGTATACTGTCCTCCATTTTCTCTTACGCCCTTTACATAACCTTTGATATATCCTGGTTCAAGCTTTGATTTATCAAAAGGAGGAGTAAACAATAAAATCATGTTTTTATCTTCTAAAACTAGTCGATCTTCCATAGACTTCATTGCCTCTATAGCACGAGTTTTTGAAGCCCCGCCAGAGATTACACCCCAGCTTTGAGCTAAAGAATCAATCTGACATTCATCATTTTCAATAGAGCCCAATGCTGTTCCATCATCAAAGTACGCTCTTCTGTACCATCTTCCGTCCCAAGCATGCTTCTCCATATTCTTTCTTAATTCTTCAGCAGAGTTTGCGAAGTAGTTTGATTTTTCACCATCACCTCTGAATTCCGCAATCTTTGTGAAATCCTTCAAGATGCTGTATAAGAACCATCCAAGCCATACACTTTCACCTTTACCTTCATTACCGACAGTACTCATACCATCATTCCAATCTCCACTTCCCATTAAAGGTATGTTATGCTCCCCAAGTCTTAAGCCTCTTTCTATAGCTTTTAAACAATGTTCGTAAATGGAACCACTTACTTCACTGACTTTAGATATAGTATATCTTTCATCTTCACCATCACTTAATGGTTCATCTTCAAGATATGGTGTCATTTCATCCAATACAGAATAATCTCCTGTATTCTTTATATAGTCAGCAACAACAAATGGTAGCCATAACAAGTCATCAGAAAATCTAGTTCTTATACCACTATCTACTACTGGATGCCACCAATGCTGAACATCTCCTTCTAAGAACTGTCTAGTTGAGGAATATTCTATTTGCTTTCTTGTTATCTCTGGTCTTAAATAGCTAAGACTCATTACATCTTGCAACTGATCCCTGAAGCCATATGCCCCACCTGATTGATAGAAGGCAGTTCTAGACCATACCCTACATGCTATATCTTGATACATAAACCAACCATTTAGCATTAAGTCCATTGCCTTATCTGGTGTTTTAACTTTAATGGTTTGAAGTAAATCAATCCAGAAATCCTTAACTTCCTTAAGCGCTTCTTCTGCTTTCTTTACTTTACTGTATTTCTTTATTATAGATTCTATTTTTTGTTTTTCATCGTCTTCACCAAGTAATACTAAAAGTTCAACTTCCTGTGATGGTTCTATTTCTATCTTACTTTGACAGCTTAAACATGGGTCGATACCTCCACCAACCTTGTTTGATAAATTTTTATACTTAAGAGCTTCTGGCTCCTTTAACTTACCTTCTCTACCTAAAAATTCTTTTCTGCTACCACAATATGAAAGACTGCTTCCACCAACAATAGTTAAATAAGTATATAGTCCATTGAAACTTTGACTATAAGGATTTTCCGCCGTTATGCATTTA
The DNA here is from genome assembly GCF_000145275.1 of Clostridium cellulovorans 743B. Lineage (NCBI taxonomy): Bacteria > Bacillati > Bacillota > Clostridia > Eubacteriales > Clostridiaceae > Clostridium > Clostridium cellulovorans. Next base: position 812,696 of record NC_014393.1, on the reverse strand, counting down.
TCCATCAGTGAAGTTACTATTTGACCAGAAGTTTTCTCTGGAATTACCCCCATGACCATCTGTGCATAGTACGTTAAGGATATTTTTCTTTTCTCATCACTATTATTCTTTAGCTTTACTGATATAATTTTTAAGTTTTCTCCTCTTGGAGTAAACAAAGTCATTTTACCGTAGATTCCAATATGATCATGTTCAAAAGAAGAATATCCAAAGCCATGGCGAACTAAATATTGTTTTTCATCCCTTATTGGACTTGCATTGATATTCCAAATATCACCGGTATATTCATCTCTAAGATAAAGAATTTCTCCAGGTGTATCTCGAATCCAATCATTGTTCCAAGGAGTAAGTTTATTCTCCCTACTATTTTTATGCCAAGTATAAGAAACTCCTATCTCCGATACATGATGACCAAAGGATTCATTTGAAATAACATTAATCCAAGGTGCTGGAGTTTTCTTTCCATCCTTAAGACTTATTACATATTCATTATTTTCTTCATCAAAGCCTCCATATTCATTATAGAACTCCAGTTTTGGAAGTTTTATTTCTGTATCCTGATAATTGTACTTTTTCTCCTTTAATACTGGAAGCTTTTCAAGTTCTACAGGCTTTTCAGTAAATCTTATTTGATTTATTAAAAGTCCATTATTTGCATCAATAACCAATCTAGAAATTCCCATAAGCAACTCAATAATTTGTTCTGGTATCATCCCTCTATCGTAAAAGAATACTCCACCTGGTTTATTTTTTCTCTCTCTTACATGACTAGAAGCTATGGTATCTCTTATATACGTAGCAACAGTCTTTGCATAAGAACTCTCTTCCATATCTAAAATTATTAAATCAACCTTCAAGCCTTTCATAGACCAATACTCATGAACCTTAAGTACTTGTTTTACAAGTCCCTTATCAACAATTTTATAGACCTTTAACAATAATATAGGTAAATCTCCTGATATACCATATGCCCATAACGCTTGCTGCCCTAGTTTTATTCCTCTAATATAATTTTCTCTATCTTTAAGGTTATCACTTAAGAATAAAATTCTAGACGCCATAAATTGATATAAATTTGCTTGTGGATACTTGATACCTAGGTATTTTAATTCCATGTCACTGTGAGTTTTCGCTAGACTAAAGACATTTGTTATATGATTAACCTCCTTATACTTTCTAGCAAGAGTCACAATTTCTTCCTTATCGCAACCAGTTGCCGTTACAAAATAAACTTTACAACTTTCATCTGGTTTTAGTTTTATTCTTCTTCTTAAGCTAATTATAGGGTCTAAAACTGCACCTTCTGAATTTTTAAGCTTTGAATCACTTACCATAGCCTCTGGTTCAGATAAATCTCTATTTCTTCCTATAAAATTTTCTCTTGAAGTTTCAAATTGAATCATTCCATGTGCTTTATCTTCTACAATTATATTCTGCATCATCCATGGAACCATTTGACCCTTAGCCCTTGCTCTTCTATTTGCATAAACACAACTTAATTCCTCATCAAACTCAGTACCAATGAACAGATTGCTAAAAGCAGGATGAACTGCATCGGCACTATATGTTGCTAAGGTTACCTCGCTGTAGCTAGTTACCTCTATTGTTTTTTCTTTATTGCTCCTATTAGTTATGAAAACTTCTCTAACTTCAACATTATCTTCACTAGATACTGCTATTTTCGTCTCTGTCAAAATCTTATCATCAGTTCTAGAAAATACAGCACTATCCAAAGCAAAAACAACCTTATATTCATCAGGCTCTTTCTTTGTTGGTTGATATGTTGCACTCCAAAATTTATTCTCGTTAACATCCTTTATATAGATAAACATACCACTTTCATTTATTGTCATATCTTCCCGCCATCTATAAAGCATCATATCCTGAACCTTACTGTAACCACTTCCACTAGTAGTCAACATAGTTGAATAGAAGCCATTGGATAATAAAACAACTTCTGGTTGCGGAGTTTTTGGAGTTGAAAATTTCCTAAGGATTATATTTGATTTATCTATAGTTATCTCTGATGTATCTAGCTTAACTTCTCTATCGTAAACTACTTGCTTTGGCATTCTTTCTTGGAGTAATAGTTCTGTAGCCCTTACTCTTGGAATACGATGAAATCTCTCTTGGAAGATATTCTTATTAAGTATATTATTTAGTGCCATTAGGCTCATGCCTTGATGGTGAACCATAAAATTCTTTACTATAGCCTTATTCATTCCCTGAGGCAATCTTTCTTTAGTGTAATCTATAGCTTCATAATAACCATACTTTCCTTCAAGACCTTCCTTAGATAACTCTTTCAAGTTTTCTAACCCACTTCTTAAATCTAATTGCATAGCCATGATAGTTGAATATGGAGAAATTACAAGTTCATCTCTAAGTCCTCTCTTAACACCTATACCTGGTACTCCATGAGCTTTATATTGATAGTTTTTTAAAGTATCAAAATAATAGAACGCTGATTCTGATATCCCCCATGGTACTGTTTTTTTCTTTCCATAGTCCTTTTGCCCTTCTATTACTGAAATATAAGTATTGCTTAAGAGAGTATCTGGATAGCTTTTCATAATCAACAACGGCATCATATATTCAAACATAGTTCCGCTCCAAGATACCAAGCCTTTTCTCTTACCATCCATCAAAGTAATGGCTCTTCCAAGCTTAAACCAATGATGTTGAGGCACATCTCCTTTTGCAACAGCTATAAAACTGGTAGCTCTTGATTCTGATGCCAACAGATCATAAAAAGAGTTATCTAGTTTATCATGCTCAACATTATAACCAATAGAAAAAAGCATTCTGCCCTTATCAAAAAGCATGTGAAAATCCATGTCATTTCCAAATTTCCTACATGCAGAAGAAAGAGTTTTTAAGCTTAACATTAAAGCTGTAATCGATCTATTTCCTTTTTCTATTCCTTCCATCAAAATACTATTTGTCTTTTTATCCTTTAAGTTGAACTTACCCTTCTTAAGATTTTCAATCAATTTTTCAGAAGCTGCTGGCACATCTTTCAATAGGATACTACTGCCTAAATTATTTAGTGGCTCTAATATTTTCTCATATGTAGGCAAATCACCTTCTACAGTTTCAAGCCAAGGAAATAAATTATCTAATGCTTTTCTATGTTCCTTTAGAGAATTTTTTAACTTCTGGAGCCAATAGGACTCTAAATTCTCGCTAGCTACTAAATTATCAATTTCCCTTACAGCATCAGCAATTTTTCTTAATGCTCCTCTAAAGGTAATAATATTAAACTCCGTAATATCCATTCCAGCCTTTATATTTGTAAAGAAATCTTTATTTTTCAAAGAAGATCCTAACTCTTCTTCTACTAAATTCATAATATCTTTGAGCCCTTCGTTAAGAGTTGAATCTAAAATGGGCTTATTTAAGTAATCCTTGAAAGTAGATTGTATAAGCCAAAGATAACTTAATAAATTTCCACTATCCACAGTAGATACATATTTGGGACATAATGGTTTCCTGTTCTGTGTATCATACCAATTATAAAAATGCCCCTTATATTTTTCTAAGTTCTCCATAGTGTCTATTATTTTTTCAAATTTATTAGTGAAATTAAATATATCTATATATCCCAAGTCATGGGCAGAAATAAGAGCAGTGAGTCCCATTCCGATATTGGTAGGAGAAGTTCTTGGAGCTACTCCTACATAAGGATCTTCTTGATAATTATCCGGTGCTAAATAGTTTGTTTCCTCACCTACAAAATCTTCAAAATAGCCATAAGTTTTTCTAGCAACTTTTCTTATAAATATTCTTTCACTTTCACTAAATTCTACAGTTTCCTTTAAGTTATCACGACTAATTAAGTAAGCCACATATGGACTTATTATCCATAATAACACTGACGGCATCGCCCAAGCACCAGCATATATATCATGTTTAAATGCTAAAATTCCAATAATCAATCCAATTAGGCTTCCTTGCCACATGTATTGAATGTAGCTCTTTAAGGTTTTTCCGCTTTTAGCTTCTGCATCAGCAGCAGTTTGCCATTCAAGAAGATTCCTCTTAGATATAAAAAGTCTATATAAAGTTGTTATGATAGCATGTAACATAATATAGCCATTATAAGGCAAGAACAAAAATATCAAGAATACTTGCTCTATTACATTTTTGCCTTGAGATATTTTACCTGACAAACTAATCCCTTTGATAGGTGCTACTATAGCCTCAGACACATCAAAGAGCAGAGGTGTAATTAATGCTATAATTGCTATGGCAAGCCACAACTCATTATTTAATGGAAGCACCTGAAAAGATAGCATCACCAATATTATTAAAGATGGTGAAATTAAACTTCTTCTTAAATTATCTATCATCTTCCATCTTGATAATCCATTTAGCACTGATTTTTTGAAGATCCATGGTAATAACTGCCAATCACCTCTTACCCATCTATGCAATCTCTTAATTGAAGCAATATAATAAGCAGGATAGCCATCAATACAAGCAATATCACTGACTAAAGCGCATCTAACAAAGGAACCTTCAATAAGGTCATGACTTAAAATTGCATTTTCCGGAAAAGCATCATTTAATATACTATGAAAAGTATCTATGTCAAAAATTCCTTTACCCGTAAAAATACCTTCTCCAAAACTATCATGATACACATCTGATATAGCCATGGTATAAGTATCTATTCCAATATCTCCAGAAAATATCCTAGCAAACATGGTTTTATTAGCACTGATTGCACTAATATTTATTCTAGGTTGCATTAACCCATAACCCCTTAAAACTTGCTTTCCACCTTTATCCATTACAGGCCTATTAAGTACATGGCTCATTGCACCTATTAACCTTTTTGCAGTATCCATCGGTAATTGAGTGTCTGCATCTAAAGTTATTATATATTTTGACTTCCTGAGATTTGAAAGATTTCCGCTAATGACATTATAACTAACCTTTTCATTTCCTTTTAGTAAGTCAAGAAATTCCATTAGTTTACCACGTTTTCTTTCCCATCCTAACCACAATTTTTCTTTTTCATTATATTGTCGTTTTCTATTTAAGTAAAAAAACCTTTGTTCTTTTATAGATGCATACTTTTTATTTAACCTATGGATTGCATCAAGAGCAGCATTTTTTATCTGTTCATCGTTATCCTTATGCTCGGATTTGTAGTCCACATAATCTCCCAAAATAGCAAAATATAGATTTTTATCTTCATTGGCTAGATAATAAGTTTCCATATGTCTTGCTAATTCTTCAGCTCTCTTTTCAGAATCTATAATAGTTGGAATAACTACGATTGTTTTATCCTCATCAGGAATTCCATCTTCTAAATTCATCTTAGGTACAAATCTTCTTTGTATAAGGTTATTAATACTCCAATTTAGAATTGCATTTACTATTTCTGAACAAGGAATAAGAATAACCAATATAGCTATAATATATTTCCATATAATCACATTACTATCATTCCTGTAAGTAGAAAGCATAATTAACAGTTCTAAAAGTATAGTACCTAATACAATAGTGAATATATAATAAGTGGCATTGTTTTTTCTTAAGTGACTTCTTATTATATCTACCCACTTATCTTTATAATTTACCTCTTTTTTCAGGCAAGCTATACCTTCGTCTATAAGATAATAACCGATATGTCTTTTATGCTCCTCAGTCTCATTTCCTGCACATTCTAAAAGTTGCTTAGCTATGTAAGTTTCAGATACCTTGAATTTTCTAGAATAGCATTCAACTTTATGCCTATAATAATCCCTTGTATCAAAATCCATTTTCTTATAAACACCTGCTGGATCTGCCCTAAGCAATTTTTCTACAAAGCTAAATTCTTCAAAGAAAGCACTCCAACTTATAGATGAGATCTCTCTTATTCCACTTATAGAATTATCTAAAGTAAGCTGAAAATATCCTTGTTTTTGATGATCTATCAATATCATTCTTTCTGCATTATCACCCTGTCTATCCAATGCTTCATCAAACCATTTGTATATTCTCGGATTTTCACAGCCATTATCCCTTAAAGTCTTTAAAACCCGCTCTATAAAGTGAGATGAAAGAGGATTTTCTATATCAATTGAGTTTAAAGTTTTATTTATTCTTTCTTCATCGTCACTATATATTACTAATTCATCAGCAATAGAATCTCCTATCTTTTTTTCTTTTTGAGCAAAAGCCATTTGCCTTGTAACAATGCTTATATTTTTAATTAGAGCTACTTTTAGCATAATTGGCAAAGCCCAAAGTTCACAGGATGTTAAAGTAGTTATCTCTTGATATGCATTTATAAAAGATTCTATAGAACCTTTGCATATCTTTCCTTCTGTATAAGCAACTATACTCGCTGCTATTTGATAAACTCTTGGGAAACCAGCTAGTTCCCCCTTCGTGAGTACAGGAAGCCTTTTATAAAAAAAGTTTGGTGTCTTAAACTTAATATCCTTATACTCTTTTTCTATAAGATAAAGATTATCTAGCAACCATTGAGAAGCAGGGATAACCTCTTTTTTATCTCTAACATCTTTATCAATATATTCATAGCCTTTGATTATTTCTTTATAACTTTCGTCTAATAGCTTTCTTATCGCTTGTTTGCTGTTAGCTTCCTTTGTTTCCGAGAAGTTTTGGGATATATCAAGAGCGTGATTTTCTAATCTATCCATCATTCCACTTCCTTTCTTCTAAGTCACTATTCTAGTATTAGCAAACTTTTTAAAAAATATTTAAAAATATTTAAAAGCCTGTGAGTATTTTACCCACAGGCTTCTGAAGCTTAATTATCGTTTTTGGTTAATTGGAAAGCCCTGATAGGGTTTTCTCTTCTTACGATCACTTTCTGATAGATCTTCACCTACCTCAAGATTGACCTTAGATAACTCCCTCTTTATTTTCTCACTCTGCTTTTTAGCATCTCGATGATTAAATAAACGTGCTTTTGAATCCTCCAACACAACCACCTTCTCTTCTTAAGCTTCAATAGTATTATGTGTAGTTTTGAAGTTTTTATACTATAAATTTATTCTTTATAGTATTTAACTTTGTAGCTATTATCGTTCTCTATTCTTTTTTCTACATTTCTCTTCCCTATTATCTCTGCAATCTCTATCAATTGCTATTTCTTCTGCCACCTCTAAATTGTTGTTATTCCGTTTGCAATCTTCATTTCTATTTCTTTTGTTTTCCTTATTTTTCATTTTTGTCATCCTTTCAACTTTTAATTAATCAGAAATACAATGTTATTATGCGTTAAAAGGTACAACGTATACTATGAAATATCTTCAACAAAATTCCATTTATTTCAATTTATAATCTTATAGCATTTCTCGAAAATAAAATATACTTTTCTCTATCTAAAGGATTTACTCCAACCCGTTCTCTTGTAGCTCCTAATTCTAAAGGAATAGGTTTATATCCAGAAAATCTTGTAATCATAATTCCTTTTCCGCTAGATATTATACCCAATTTAACAGGATAATCTAAGGATGTTGCCACTGGAAGTTGCCCCTCTACATTGAAGGTTCCTGCTTCTATAATAGGAGTATCAAAGGTACCTCTCATTTCAACTATATCACCTAGAAGCTTCCCACCAACCTCTTCAGGCACAATTATCTTAAAATTAAGCACTGGTTCTAATAAAGTAGTCTTTACAGTTGCTAGTCCATTCATTATTCCCATAGCTGTAGCAATCAAGAAATCTCCTGGATTGCTGTGCATAACATGATCTTCACCTTCGACTAAAGTGACTTTTAGATCTATTACCTCCCAACCATAAATCCCTTGCTTCAGAGTTATAGGTAATTGCCGTTCTACTTCCCTTTGATATTTCTCTTTTATATCTTCTTTCCTAACCTCTGACTTATAACTAAGTCCTGATCCTGTTTCTGCTGGCTCTATCTTAAACCGAGTCACAGCCCAGCATGGCTTTGGCATAGTATATCTGCAATGACCATAACCTGAAGAAGCAGGAGTTTCTTTATAGATTACTGAAGGTTCTCCAAATTCTACTACTATATTAAATCTTTCAAGTAAGATAGCCTCTAAAATTTCAACCTGTATCATGCCCATAATTTGAATATGCAGCTCATTTTTTTCTTTTATCCATTGGAAGTTCAAAAGAGGATCTTCCTCTTCAAGAATCTCAACAGCTTGTACAAGCTCCATATATTTTCCCTTTTGCTTAGGAAAAATTTGAAGGGTCAATAACGGTTTCGCTATATTAGGAACAAAAGGTATATTTTCTTCACTTCCTAAGATATCTCCGATAGATATTTTAGATAACCCAGAAATGATGCCAATGTCTCCAGCGGTAAGTTTTGTGCAATCAACTTCCTTATAACCACTAATTTTTTTTATTTGTGCTACTTTTTCTTCCACATCTTTCGTAACATTATGAACCAAGGTTCTGTTTTCTAATGAACCTTGAAACATTCTCACGTAAGCAATCTTGCCTAAAACCTTGTGATGTTCAACTTTATATACAATAGCAGATAAGTCACCTTCTTCATCAACCACTAGTGGTGGAAATAATTTAACGACACTATCCATCAACTCTTCAATACCTACATTCCTTATACCTGAGGCAAAAAGAATAGGATAAAAATCACCTTGCCCGGTAATTTTTGCTAAAGCTTCAGTAATTCTATTATCACCAATCTCTTCATCTTCTAAATAAGCTTCTAGCAAGGATTCATCGTACTCAGAAAGCTTTGTAATAGCTTCTTCCATATAGACACTATCTTTAAAATCCGTCGTACTAATCCCCTTAATCACTGGATCTTTAGTATTTTCTCCTTCAATACATTGTATTGGTGCTACTTTCTCTGTAAGTTGCATGTTTATATCTTTAATCACTCTGTCTATATCAGCACCTATTCTATCTATCTTATTTATTACTATTAATGTAGGGATTTTCATAGCCTTTAAAGCATCAAAGTATACTTTTGTTTGTGGCTGGACTCCTTCTACAGCTGATATAATAAGCACTGCTCCATCAAGAACACCTAATGCTCTTTCTACCTCAGCAGAAAAATCAGCGTGCCCTGGTGTATCTATTAAGTTTATCTCGGTGTCTCGCCAAATGAAATTAACTGCTGAAGCTTTTACAGAGATTCCTCTTTGTCTTTCTATATCTAAATTATCGGTGCGTGTAGTGCCTTTGTCTACAGCTCCAAGACTTCTAATTACACCACTTTTAAAAAGCATATTTTCTGTAATTGTAGTTTTTCCAGCATCTACATGGGCCAATATCCCTATATTTCTGATGTTTTTTTCCTTTCTCATAGAATACTCCTCGCTCGTTATTAAAAATAGTTACTCTCCATTAACTTTATATATAATCTCTATAATATTCCTACATTAAATTCTTATACCATTGATAAATCAATGTAGGTTTTTTAATCAGAAGATCTGCATTTAATTAGCCTCTAATCTTTAATTATTCCTTAACCACATTTACAGGGTTACCTTCTAAAAATTTTCTTACATTGTCTATAGCAATATTCATAAGTCTCTTTCTTGCTTCAAAGGTGGCCCAGGCTATATGTGGTGTTATTATTATGTTTTTAACTGTAAGTAATGGATTATCTTTTGTTGGCGGTTCCTTTGATAGAACATCTACTGCCGCTGCAGCTATATCTCCATTATTCAATGCATTAGCTAAATCCTGTTCTATAACTAATGGTCCTCTTGAAGTATTGATTAAAAAAGCTGTTTTCTTCATCATTGAAAGATACTTTTTATTTACTATTCCCTCTGTCTCCTTTGTTAAAGGTGCACTTAGGGAAATAACGTCAGAATTTGTGAACAGTTCTTCTTTTGAACAAAAGGTTACTAATTCTTTGAATTCTTCCTTTATCGTTCTAGTATAAACCATGACCTTCATACCAAAAGCATTAGCAACCTTTGCCGTAGCTATTCCTATACTACCAAAGCCTATTATACCCATTGTCTTTCCTGCAAGTTCCACCAACGGGAATCTCCAGAAGGCGAAATCAGAGCATTTTACCCAACATTCTTCCTTCACCAAATCACTATGCTTTTGTACAGAATGACAAAGTTCAAGCAACAATGCGAAAATAAGTTGTACTACAGAATCTGTACTATAAGCTGGAATATTTGTTACTATAATATTTTTAGACGTAGCATACTCTACATCAACGATATTATACCCTGTAGCCAAAACCCCAATATATTTTAGTGTTGGAAGTTTCTCTAATATCTCTTTTCTTATAGGTGTCTTATTTGTAATTAAAATATCTGCACTCTCACAACGAGTTAACATTTCTTCTTTAGAAGTTCTATCGTAAATAGTAACATCTCCTAATGCTTTTAATCCATCCCAACTTAAATCTCCAGGATTTAAAACTTTTCCATCTAAAACAACAATTTTCATATTTAAAATTTCATGAGCATTGAAATTCAAGTTATACTCACTACTTCTCCTTCCTTATGTAAATCTTCTATTTATATTTTTAAGCAATCAAATACCACTTATCTAATTTCATCTAATAACTCTATTTTAACCTATATTCTTTAAGAAATTTAGTTTTTTCTAATTTATATATAAGTTCCAATAATGTTTACACATTTAATTCATATCATCTTGATAAAAACAATGTAAATTTTTAATCAGGATATATATATTATTTTGAATAATATATATTACTTTTATATTAATAAAGATACCAATAATCATTTTACTGAGTAATATAAAGTATAGAGATTATTTGGAGGGCTAATAATTTATGCTTAAATCCAAGAAAAATATAATAGCCAGGCTTCGTAGAAAAATTGTTAACTTGCCTATTTCTAAGTTTCCCTATTACAGACTCTATAGACCAACATACGCACTTACATTACCTGAAGTTAATAGACTAAAAGGAAGAAGGATCAGAACAACTGTCCCAAATATAGTTGGTACTATAACCGCAACAGTTGGAGAATATAATCCTAATACTAATCGAGTAGAGCTAAAAAATATCATTAGTGATCGAACTGGTGTAAGCTATGGTAATTTATCATATCTTCTTGACGAGATAGCAGGTTTACAGGTGTTGCCAAAGGATAACGGAACCCCTGGAGGCTCAAAAGATTGCCAAATCACAGGCGGGAAAGGCAAATATATTACTTCAGGTGAAACATCTATAGGTAATGTATCTGTAAAATATACAATTCATGAATGTATGATAGAAATCATACCTAGAGTTGATGGACTTCCTCCAAGAAGACTTATTATTAACAGAAATAATACAAGAGTCCAGACTATGTTCCGGACCTCCCCAAGAAATAGAATTAAATTTACAGCTTGGATACAAAACAACACAGTTTGGGTAGAAATAGAATACCAGCGCAGAACACGTTTTGGAAGATGGCAACGGATTAATGAAGTTAGAACAAAATTAGGAACTTGGCAAGATTTAAAGATCTAATTATTTAGATTTCTTACAAAGGAATATAACCTTGCTTATGTGTTAAAAACTTTATGGGATTTCCTCACTTATGTTTGTTTTTTCAAGAAAACATTTCATCATAAAATGAGGTAAATCCCTTTTAAATTACTTTTTATTTCACGAAAATCTGCGTTTTTATAACCATTTTAGTTAATATAATACATAAAATATATTGTAATCCATTCCTTATAGTAATATAATTGTAAATAAATAGATTTTAAGGGGATGTGATTTAATTGTGTAATTTATCAACAATGCAAAAAAAGGTTATTCACTCAAATAATCTTAATAGAAAATTACTTTTACTACCAAAAACTTTATTATTACTAATGTTTTTTGGGTTACTTTTTTCTTTTATTCATAGCTATGATACCTATGCAGTAGAACCTACTATACAATGGGAAAAAACAATATTGGAAGGATATACTTCTTCTGATATGCATCCTACTTCTGATGGAGGATTTGTGATAACTGGATCAATCCCTATAAACGGTGCCCCAGGTACATATTCAAATGTATTCGTTTGTAAATTTAATAGCCTTGGAAATATAGAATGGACTAATAACTATGGACTGGAAACTCATGATGAATGGGGAAATAAAATAATCCAAACTAAAGATGGCGGTTATTTAATACTTGGATCAAGATCCAAATCTTCATTTGCTACCTATGATCCAACTACAAAACAATGGATCCATGATATTATCTTTGATATACCTAACACTATGTATATTGCTAAATTAAACTCTTTGGGTCAATTACAATGGCAACAAGAAGTTGGCTATAATCTTTGTGTAGAAAATACCGCTATAGTCGAAACAGATGATTCTGGTTTTTTAATCTGTGGTCAAGAAGGTGGCGGTTTTTACTGTGGACCTCTTTATACGAACCTTTTGAAATTGACTTCACAAGGAACAGTTCAATTCTCTAAACAATTATCACAATTATTTCCGGTAACTTCTCTAAACAAAACCACTGATGGAGGATATATTCTTTCAGGTTTTAATAATGGCTTATTTATTTTAAAGCTAGACTCTTCATATAATGAAAACTGGAACAGTACTATCACTTTATCAGACGAAGCAAGCTATAACTATAAAACCTCTGTAATTGAAACATCTACTGGCTTTTCAGTTGCAGGAGTTGGTTCTAATAGTATTCTTGTAAGTCTCGACAAATCAGGACAGATATTATGGAATAAGACATATGTAAATGGAAATTCATATAGAGCAAATTCCGTTAAAGGCACCATCGATAGCGGTTATTTTTTTGGTGTAAATACCACTCCTCAGGGTACTGTTACTAATATTGCACTGTATAAAGTAGATTCAAACGGTGATAAACAATTTGAAAAACAACTTACCGTTAATAACGAAGAACTTTCAGCAGTTTGCCCAACAAAAAATGATTCATATATAGTAGCAACCAATTACTCCAAGAATGGGAAAAATTCCATCCACTTAATGAATCTTTCCTGCAAGCCGCCAACTCCAAATGTTAAAATAGTTGATACAACTGATACTTCTACCATGATAAATATTCAAGATAGTAACCTTGAAAATACGTTATATCAAATAAAGATAAATAATAGCTATTGCACATCAAAAGGTTCTTTAACTACTGAACCTACATGGATTTCACTTGATAAAAAAAAGGTTTCTATTATAGGATTATTACCAAATACCTCATATAATATCACAGCTAAGGCTCGCAACGTCAATGGGTTAGAAAGTTTAAACAGTGCATCTGTTACATTTACTACATTGACTACAGAAGCAGCTGCATATAAACAACAATTATTAGCAACAACAAATGCAGTAATTAAGGCAGAAACAAGTAAGATGCAGATAGACCTACTAAGAGCAACAAGTCTAGTGGATCTTTTACCAGATTCAACAGATAAAACAAACTTATCAAATAGACTAGTAGCCGTACAGAATTCTATAGATTTAAATTATGCAACAAATGCAGTAGTTAAGGCGGAAGCAACTAAACAACAAATATATGTAGAAAGAGCTCTGAGCCTAGTGGACATTTTACCAGACTCAATAGATAAAGTTAACTTATTGAACAGATTAGTGCTTGTGCAAAATACTATAGATTTAGCTAATGCAACAAACTTAGTGATTAATGCGGAAACAACTAAACAACAAATAGATATATATATAGCGATTAACGTAGTAAATGATTTGCCTGATTCCACTGATAAGACCAATTTATTAAACAGGTTAGTAAGTGTTCAAAATAATATAAATAATTCAACGAATTTAACTATTGCAATAAATGCAGTAATTATGGCAGAGACAACTAAACAACAGTCTGACGTATCAATAGCACAAAGCCTAGTAGAAGGTTTAAAAAGCGAAACAGATAAAGCTAATTTATTAAATAGATTATCACTTGTGCAAAGTGCTATAAATTTGACCAGTGCAACAAATTTGGTAATTAAAGCAGAAGAAAGTAAACAGCAAATAGATGTAGTTATTGCCAAAAACTTAGTGGATGTCTTACCAAATTCTTCAGACAAAACTACTTTATCAAATAGGTTATTATCTATTCAGAACTCAATAAATGATGGAATAACTTTAGATAATGCAATAAAAGCAGTAATTAAAGCTGAGGAAAGTAATCTACAAGCTGATGTAGATAGATCAAAAGGCTTAGTAGAGGCTTTACCAGATTCTTCAGACAAAACCAATTTATTAGATAGGTTATTAGTTGTGCAAGCTTCTATAGATAATGCAATAGGTGCAGTAGAAAAAGCTGAGGAAACCAAGCTTCAAGAGGATGTAGATAAAGCAACTGCTTTAGTGAATAAATTGCAAAGTTCTGAAGATAAGATTAAATTAAAAAATAGACTAGTAGTTATTCAAAATATACTAGACTTAAATAGTGTAACAAATGCAGTAATTCTAGCAGAAGAAAGCAAAGGGCAATTATATGTAGATAAAGCTAACTCATTAGTAAGTAAGCTACAAGACTCTATAGATAAGCTTAATCTGGTAAAAAGATTAACAATTGTTCAAGGTTATATAAATTTAAGTAATGCACAAATTGCAGTAGCAAAAGCAGAAGCAAGTTTGCAGCAAGCAGATTTAGACTCTGCAAAAACTTTAGCTGTTGCTCTACCAATTAGTATAGATAGAAGTAATTTATTAAATAGGCTAGTCAATGTTCAGTACAGTGTAAATCTAGCTAATGCAAGAACTGCAGTGAATATAGCAGAAGGAAGCAAACTTCAAGCAAATCTAGATGCAGCAGTAAACTTAGTAAATGCATTACCAAGTTCATCAAATAAAACTGATTTATTAAATAGATTAGTATCACTACAAAATACAATTAATTTAGCAAATGCAACAAACGCAGTATCAAAAGCAGAGGCGACTAATGTTCAATCTGATGTAGATGCTGCGAAAGAATTAGTAGTTAATTTACCAGCTTCTACTGGTAGAACTAATTTACTTAATAGGTTAACAGTTGTTCAAAATAAGATAAACTTAATTATCGCAACGAATACAGTAGCAAAAGCAGAAGTAACTAGATTACAAGCTGATGTAGATGCCGCTCAAAACTTAGTAATTCAATTGCCAAGTAGTGCAGAGAAAACTAATTTACTAAATAGATTAGTTAATGTTCAGTACAAAATAGATTCAGCTAACGCGACAAATACGGTGATTAAAGCAGAGGGAAGTAAACAACAAGCCGATGTAGATACAGCAATAACTTTAGTAAATTCTTTGGCAAATTCTACAACTAAAACCAACTTATTAAATAGGCTTTCTTCTGTTCAAAATATGATAAATTTAACAAATGCAATAGTTAAAGCAGAAGAAAGCAAATCCCAGGCAGATATGAATTTAGCCCAAAGTTATATTGATAAATTGCCTAGTGATGATATAAATAGAACTATATTTCAACAAAGACTTGCTTTGATTAAAGCTTAGAAATTTGCAAAATTAATCAGATATTTATAAAAAGAAACAGATATTATTTCAGAAAACCTTTTTTAGGCTATAGATATAATATCTGTTTCTTATTCTTTAAATTCAATAAAAATAATTTATGTTCTAGTATAATTTATTGTAGTACAAAAATAATAATTAAGATTTTATATATCCATAACTATTTTACCATCTTTTATTTCTACAATTCTATCAGCCTTTTCAGCTATTCGTCTATCATGGGTTATTACCACGAATGTTGTTTTAAACCTTTCATTTATATCTCTCATCAAGTTATATATATTTTCTGTAGACTCTGAGTCAAGATTTCCTGTAGGCTCATCTGCCAATATTATTTTTGGGTTGTTCATTAAGGCTCTTGCTATGGCTGTTCTCTGCTGCTGACCACCAGACATTTTAGTTGCAAGATTATTTTTAACCTTTGTAAGTCCAACAAGATCTAATAACTCCTCAGCTCTTTCCAACGTTTCCTTTGAAATTTTAGAAGTTTTAATATTATAGGGCATTAGAACATTCTCTAGTGCAGTAAACTCTGGAAGAAGATAATGAAACTGAAAAATGAATCCTAGAGTTTCATTTCTAAGTTCTGCAAGTTCATTTTTCTTCATGATGTCAGTTCTTTTTCCATTGATAAGAACTTCTCCGTTGGTTGGTTTATCTAGGGTCCCCATTATATTCAAAAGAGTACTTTTCCCACTTCCAGAAGAACCTATTATAGAATTAAAACTCCCCTCTTTAAAGGATAGATTAATATCATTTAATACTTGCGTTTTAATTGAACTACCATAAATTTTATCTATATTTTTCAAACTAATTATATCAGCCATTTCGTATCACCTCTATTGGATTAAGTTTTGAAGAACGTCTTGCAGGAATCAATGCAGCTATAGTAGATGATGCAAGTGCAATTATTGCAGAAAGAACTATAAAACCATAATCAATATAAAGTTCTACAACTGGTGTTCCATCAGGGTTTACTGCAAACTTTGTAAACATTAGTCCTAATAAAAGACCCAGTGCCACTCCAAGGATTGCTCCCATAACTCCAAGTAAAAGTCCTTGGAAAAGGAATATCAAACTTGCGGTTTTATCCTTTATGCCCATTGCTTTAAGAATACCAATTTGCTTTGACTTTTGAATAACTGTTATGGCAAGAACACTAGCTATTGCAAGTGCAACTGCTATTAAAACAAAAACTTGTATCATTATACTTGAAACACTCTGACCATTAAGTCCACTAAGCAGTTCTGCGTTTTGAGCCTTCCAGTTATCAACCTTAAAATCAGCATCAAGCTTAGAGGTTAAATTTGTAGCAATTTCATCAGCTTTAAAAATTTCTGTAACCTGCATTTCTATGCCAGTTATTTTACCTTCAAGTGAAAATATCTTCTGAGAGGTTTCTAGTGTTGTAATCATCCATGATTTATTTAAGGAAGCTACATTAAGATTATAAAACCCTGTTATAGTTAATTTATTGACTTCTCCAGAGTTAGTTATAATCTGAAGCTCATCGCCAAGTTTAGCTCCTAACTCCTGTTGAAGTTCCTTACCTATAATAACTTCTAAATCACCCTTTGGCTCTCTGCCTTCAAATATTCTATTCTTAATGTTATAGATTTTGTCTGAATCTTCTATGTTCATTCCTCGTATTAAAACCGAATAGTTCTTTTTATCTTTCTTAATAAGTGCTGGGGCATCAGAAACTACTGAAATATTTGTAATTCTATCTTCTGAAGTTTTGATTCTATCAACAATCTCATTATAGTTCTTTATAAATTTATCGTCTGTATTTGAAGATATGGTAATCTGAGGTGAATTACCTATGGTTTTATTTATAAGACTTTTCTGAAGTCCTTGAATTAAAGAACCAATAAATATCTGAACCGATACACCAACAGCAATTCCAAGTACAATAAGTGAGGTTTGGCCTTTACTCGACTTCAAGAAACGTGTTGCAATTTTAAGTGCTAATCTCATACTTCATCCTCCTGTGCCAGTTTCTTTATGTCTTCAAAAGTCTTAATATACATATCAGCTTTGAGTTCCTTATAACAAGCTTCCATATTCTTGAAAGCATTTCCTCCGACAATTATTTTAACCATAGAGTGGGATTCCTTTATCTTTTCGATTGCTTTGCGTGCTGCCACAAGATTATAATGATTGGATATGCTTAATGCTATATAATCAAAGTTTAAAATCTTCAAAGCCTGCACAAATTCTTCTTTTGGTGTATTGCTACCTACAAATGTGGAATCATATCCTAATAGTGTAAAGAAATCAGTAACCATCCTTGCCCCTATTTCATGATATTCTTCAGAAGGGCATACAACTGCAACCTTTTTATCAATTTCAAATTTATATTTTTCATCTCTTTCTTTAATTACATAAGTATAGCAATTTTCAATAATAGTTCTTATGATAGAGCTTCGTATATGCTCTCTCCAAATAAAGGTCATGTCATTTTCTGCTGGTTTCATATTATTTAAAGAGGGAGCAAGTATTTCAGTATAAAGAGTAATTATGTCTATTTCATCGTTTTCAAGCTTAGATAAAACAAAACTTAATGAATCTTCTCTATTCTCGGCTTCAAGATGTTCCATGAATTCATTATAAAACTTATTCATAAAAATGCTCCTTTCGGATAATAATTATTAATTAACTATTTATATTATATATCACATTTTGAATTAAATCAATGGATATCTTAAAAATATTTTGATAAGGTACACAAAACGTGATATTATAAATTTAATGATATTAGTGAAAGGAAGTAACCTATGAATAACAGTCTCGCAAATCGTATAAAAGACCTTAGAAAGAATAACGGATACACTCAAAAAGAGCTTTCAAGTCTACTTGGCATAGGCCAGACTACTGTAGCTAACTATGAGCAAGGAACAAGAATTCCAGATACAGAAAAGCTTAATAAGATGGCTGACTTATTTGAAGTTACACTAGACTATCTTTTAGGAAGAAATGAAAAAATATCACCCTCCAATAAAGAGGTTAAAAGCAAGACTATAGATTTAAAATCCGCTAATGAAACTTATTTGGAATATCTTTTAAAAGGAGACAGCAAAAAAGCAAGAAAATTTATATTGAGCCTTCATGAAGAAGGTATAAAGATAGATTATATATTTTTTAATATACTGGATAAGGTTTTGAAGAATGTTGGTATCCTGTGGGAAAAGGGAATAATTGATGTATGGAAGGAACACTTTATATCCGAGGTAACTATTGATGTTATGAAAGAAATAAAATTTAGGGAGGAGAACAGAAATCATAAATCAATATCGATTATAGCTTTAAATCCAGGTTCTGAGCTTCATAATATTGGCCTACGGATGATAAGTGATATACTGGAGCTTGAAGGCTATCATGTAATTTATCTAGGTTCTAATGTTCCAGTACAGAGTCTTATTAAGGGAATCGAGATTGAAAATCCTAAGTTTATTGCTATTTCTGTTACATTAGAGCACCATATAGACTCTGCAATATATATGATATCTGCTATTAAAAATTATTTTGGAAAAAGTTCACCTAAAATAGTAATAGGCGGCTCAGCTTTTATAAATTATGATAAAGTATGTGAGAGAACAGGGGCAGATTACTATAGCTTAGTGCTTGATGATATACTGGATATACTGAATAATACAAAAGCCTACTAAGTTTATTTCCTAGTAGGCTTTCTAAAGTATATTTAATTGTTTCTCACGTGTTAGTTTTCTAATTGAATTAATTCTTCATAGCTTTGTCTTCTACACATAACCTTTGTATTTCCGTCCATAACGCTTACTACTGCAGCCTTAGGAGTCTTATTATAGTTATTGCTCATAGAATATCCGTAAGCTCCAGTAGTTGGAACCACTAGGATATCACCGCTGTTCACTTTATTTATCTCAACATCTTTTAGTAGTATATCTCCAGATTCACAGCACTTTCCTGCTACAGTTACTACTTCTTTTTCTTCGTCATTCATTCTGTTTGCAAGAGCACATTCATAAGCAGCGTTGTATAATGCTGGTCTAATATTATCAGTCATTCCACCATCTATAGAAACATATTTTCTTATATCTAGTACTGATTTGATAGCTCCAATGGTATATAATGTACTTCCTGCATTACCGATTACTGATCTACCTGGCTCTATAACTAATCTAGGAACCTCCATTCTAAGTTCCTTAGCTATTTCTTCAGCTTTATTAACTATTGTCTCACAGAACTGCTGAGCTGACTTTGGCTCGTCTTCATCAGTATAGTAAACTCCTATTCCACCACCTAGGTCAACGTCTGTTATATCTATATCAAACTCATCTCTTATACGTTTTGCAAGAGTAAACATCAATCTTACTAAATCTCCATAAGGTTCGATATCAAAGATTTGTGAACCAATATGTGCATGAATACCTATAAGCTTTATATTTTCTTTTTCCTTAGCAGTCTTTATAGCAAAATCCAATGCTTCACTGTCTATAGTAAATCCAAATTTAGAGTCGATTTGTCCTGTTTGAATATAATCATGAGTATGAGCTTCAATACCTGGAGTGATTCTAAAATATATATTTTGGACCACATTTTTTTCCTTTGCATATTTATCTATAAGCTCTATCTCGTATAAATTATCCACAACAAAGGTTCCTACTCCAAGATTTATCCCCAATTTAATCTCTTCATGTGACTTGTTGTTTCCGTGAAAGAACACTTTCTCTAATGGAAAACCAGCTTTATAAGCAGTAAATAATTCCCCTCCAGAAACTACATCAAGGCAAAGTCCTTCTTCATTTATAATTCTACACATCTCCATAGGTAAAAAAGCTTTTCCAGCGTATGCTACTCTGTTTTTTCCCTCTTTAACCTTAAAAGCATCATAATAGCTTTTGCAAGTATTTCTAACAAGCTTTTCATCTATAACATATAATGGCGTTCCATAATTTTTAACAAGTTCTGTTGAAGCGACACCACCAATGTATAATTCGTTATCACGAACCTCCATAGTTCCTAACAATTTCATATTTTTAGCCCCTTTCACGGTGAAACCTTTGTATATCTACAATCTTCTACCTTCATTATTGTTTTACCCTTTAACATTTTACCATTTATTTTAATCAGTGTCATTACAGATTAAACTTTTCAACAATAAGCTTAATAGCTCTTTCTTTATCAGCTTGATATATCGCACAAGTAATTCTGATTTCTGATGTTGTTATCATCTTAACAGAAATATTTTCTTCTGCGAAAATTTGAAATACCTTTGCCGCGACTCCTGAAGTATTCTTCATCCCTATACCAACCATTGATAACTTAGTTATATCTGTATCTATAAAAATGTGTTTTGCATCAATAGCCTTCTTTAATATATCCATGCACTCATTTAGGTCATCCTTTGGTATAGTAAAGGATACCGTCACCATACCATTTACTGGTGCACTTTGACTTATCATATCTATAGAAATCTTTCTTTCTGCAATTGTTCCAAAAAGCCTTGATATTATATTCATTTTTGCATCTAATCCTTCTAATGTTATGGCTACATCCTCATCACTAGTAGCTATTCCTGTTATTGGTTTAGTCTCCATATTAACAACCTCCGTAATCAGTGTTCCATTCATTTCACCGTTTGCTAAGCCCACATAAATTGGAATATTATACTTCTGTGCCAACTCTATACTTCTTGAATGCATAACTTGAGCCCCCAAGCTAGCTAATTCTAGAATTTCCTCATAATCTATTTGTGGTATCTTTTTTGCTTTTACATACTTTCTTGGATCACAGTTATAAATTCCATCAACATCTGTATATATCTCAGAAATACCATTAAGTTTAACCGCTATAGCAACGGCAGTAGTATCTGAGCCACCTCTTCCTAAAGTTGTTATGTTTCCCTCTTCATTTACTCCTTGGAAACCTGCAACTATAACTATCTTATCTTTATTCAAAGCTTCTTTTATTTTTTTATCATTAATATCTTTTATTAAAGATTTTCCGTAATTACCTGTAGTCTCTAAACCTATTTGGTATGCAGTATAACTAACAGCATCAACACCCTTTTCCTTTAAAGCCATTGCAAGTAAAGCTGAACTCATCATTTCTCCAGTAGATAAAAGTGCATCTAATTCTCTTTTATCAGGATTTGGAGAAATCTCTTTTGCAAGATTAATTAAATCATCCGTAGTATCTCCCATAGCAGAAACTACAACTACTAGTTTATCTCCTTTGCTTTTTCTTTTTATCAATGTATCTGCTATCTTTTTAATTTTTTCAGCAGTAGCTACGGAACTACCTCCATATTTCTGTACTACAATTGCCATTTCTTCACCTCTTCAACATAAATAATAATAGGAATCTTTTAATTTTTATTACTATCTATTTCTATTTTGAAAAAGTCTCATATTTAATTCCCAACTGCTATTTGCTCAATTTTTATACAATATTCATTTTATGCTGAATTTTATAAAAGTATATAAAAAAATTGTAGCCAAGGCACACCTTAGCTACAATATAAATTTTATATTGAAACCTTCGTGAACCTTGTAGCTCTCCACTTTTAAATAAAAGTGACAACATTACACATCTTATGTGCACTGCCAGGAAAGGCTTCTGCAAAAGCTTGTTTCCTTCGGCGATGAATCCTTTCACTGTTGCTAAAACGTCTGCCGACTAATAACAGCTACTGATAGACACCGCACCTCTACCCTAGGTCTTGAAATATTCGATTTTTTATTATTCTATCATGTTAATATCTATAATACAATACTTATATACTTTACTTAATTAGATATCAATTTAAACTAAACCTTATAATTTCATTTGTTACATATATATTATAAGATTCAGTTATCTCTAAGACTAACATATACTGCGCTTATAACAACTTAAAACTATTAAATCTCACGGAAAAATAAGCTATTTCAAATCTACTTCTATTTGATTTCCTTCAATATATTTGAAAGGTAATATATTTTGAACTGAATATACATAATTCTTATTAGTATCTATATTGTCCTATTCAAGGCAATAGCTATTATCCTCACTTGTAAATAGTTTATATATTTTTGCATTTTTCATAGCTACAACTTTTTTATCCTCTATCCTATCCCCATTATTTTCGAATAGCCATATTCTATATCCTTTATCTAGTTCACCTTCTCCCTTTATAATATTATAGTAAAACTTAATACTCTTCGAATTTTTTTCTATCTTATACAAATTAACTATTCCTTCATCTTTGAAGTCAAATTCTCTTATTGTATCTATTTTGAAAAACGTATTATTGAAATCTAAATCCTCGTATTTTTCATTATCAAATTCCCCTTCATTGATAATTTGCATATATGGAATGATATAAAGTTTCTTAGCTTCTTTATTAATTTTTTCTAAAACATTTATTCTATACCCACTATCATCTGCTCTGCCACTTGAATAATCGTATATTCTCCCCTTGTCATCATAAGCATAAAAGTTAATCCATTTTTCTTGAGTCGATTCTCCTTCATAAGAGTATTTTATACTAGTATTTATAGGACTAACCTTCAATTCTTTCAAATTAATTTTAAACCCATCTCCGATATTGCTTTCTCCTAAGTTCTTTTTAATTATAGTTTCCTTTTGTATCTTTTCTCGCGACACAGGTAAATCAAAATTCACATTTAAACTACTTTCAAACATATTGTGAATATTCACCATCATAGCAAACCTCTTAGGTAATTCTTTTCCTGGGGCTGTATCACATTCTACCATTACAATAGAAGTATTTTCATCTAGCACTTCCTCAAATATTCCACCACTCATAATTGTACCTTCCTTCCCACCTATAAGGTCAGCAGTCATCATAAAATCAGATTTCTTACGAATGTCCTTTTTTACTGCATTAAGTCCTGGCTTACTGACTTTCACTCCAATTAAAACTGTATCACTGTCAGCTACAAGTCTATCTATTGTAAAGGTATATCCTTCATCTTCCTTACTCTCACCTATGTACTGTGAAAATTCCTTATATTCTTGATAATAACCTAACTTTTCATAAACAGCCTCCATAGCAGGGATATATTGTCCTACAGCCTCAGCAAAAGTTGGTGTTATTAAAGTTACCCCTACAATAGCCGTTATCACAATTGAAGCAGCAGTTTTAATATGCCGTCTTTTCTTTTTATAAATTCTTTTCTTTAGATTGTTTTTAAGAGTTTTCATTTCCACATCTGTTAAAGCATCTTCTATTAAATCAAATTCTGCTTCATCAAAAGAAATATTATTAAATTCCTCATAAAGTTTGTCCGACATATTAAACTACCTCCCCTTTCATCAAAGCTAAATTTTCCTTTAAAAGCTTTCTTCCTCTAAAAAGCCTGTTATTAACTGCTGACCTAGAAAGATTTAGCTTCTCACCTATCTCATTTAAAGATTCACCCATAAAATATTTTCTTATAAAAATATCTTTATCTGGACTATCCAGCCCATTTATAACCTTAAGAATTTCCTCTTTGCTTTCACTATGTAAAATTTGTTCCTCTAACACTCTTTCATCGGCTAACATTAAATCATCTATATGACATTGATTATCCATTTTACAAAGTTTTCTTTTATAATCTATTGCATTATATTTGCTTACAGCTATAAGCCACGAGGAGAACTTACTTTTGCTTTCATCGTGATAATGTATTTTTTCCCAAACCTTAAGCAACACATCATTTACACATTCCATACTTTCTTCTCTTTTATCATTACCAAGAACTGATATTACAACTTTAAAAATCAAATTGCTATACTTATCTACTAAGTAATCAAGGGCTTTTGAATTTTTATTTTTCAGTTCCTTAACAAAATTCTCTTCATTTATTTTCATTTTGCACCGTCCTTTCACTTATAGATACGTATAGAAATTATTACATGTCTCAGAATTACTTGTAAAACTTATATTTTTTCAATTTCTTCTATATAAGCAAAAATAAAAAGGGTTGTTCCCCAATAACTAGGATAACAAACCTTTTTTCTATATGTTAGATTAACTTATGCTTCTTAAAAAGCCATCTCATGAATTCTGTATATCTTTATTTTTCGTATACATGCTCAAAAGAAATAGAATAGCAATATATCTTATAATATTTACATTTTAAAGATTATAGAACTCCTCAAAAACCTTAACGGAATAATAAAAATCCATCACACCAGCAAGTTCTCTAACTGAGTGCATGGCAAGCATTGGCACACCAAAATCCACTGCTGGAATATCTAAGTGTGTTGAGGATATTGGTCCTATTGTAGAACCACCTTGCTCATCAGAACGATTAACAAAGGCTTGATATGGAACCTGAACTTTGTCACAAATCATTTTAAATACTGCTGCAGAATTTGAATCTGAAGCATATTTTTGATTTGCAGAGTACTTGATAACAGGTCCTTTATTTATCTGAGGTCTATTAATCGGATCAGCCTTCTCGCTTTTATTTGGATGTACTGCATGAGCACCATCAGCGGAAATCATAAAGGATTTAGAAAGTGCTCTAAAATAGTCTTCTCTATCTCCATTAAAAGCTAATACAATACGTTCTAGTAGGTTTGCTAATAACTGAGAATCTGCCCCTTGCTTTGTTGAACTTCCTACCTCTTCGTTATCAAAGCAAGCCATAACATTAGTAGCTTTAGCTGGATTAGCTGCACAAAGAGCCTTTATTCCACCATAAACCATTGATACATCATCTATTCTTGAAGAAGAAATTAACTCTTCATTTTCTCCAATAATCATTCCTTTATCAAACTCATATGTATATAAATCAAAATCTAATATATCTTCGATTTCTACCTTTGCTTCCTTAGCTATAATCTTTAAAAGATAATTTTCTCTTTCAAACCCTTCATTGATTAAAGAGATTATTGGTAATACATCCGTTTGTTTATTAAGTTTAACACCATCATTAACTGTTCTGTTCATGTGAATAGCTAAGTTTGGGATAACTAAAATCGGTCTCTTAATATTTATAAGGATATCCTTTGGCTCTAATGGGTTATCACTTTTTAAAGTAACTCTTCCTGCCACTGATAATGGTCTATCAAGCCAAGTATTTAGTATTGGTCCACCATAAACCTCTGTATTCAGTTTTACGTAACTTCCTTCGCTTACTATTTCCGGACTTGGTTTTATCTTGAAGGCCGGTGAATCTGTATGTGCACCTATTATCTTAAATCCAGCTTCTTGAGGATTCTCTTCTCCTACTCTAAAAGCTATAAGAGCTGAATTATTCTTTGTTATATAATACTTTGCTCCTTTTTTTAGCTTCCATTTATCTTGAGCCTTTAACTCTTCAAAGCCTTCCTTATCTAAAATTTCTTTTGTATTTTGAACAACTTGAAACATCGTTGGTCCGTCGTATAGAAAATTCACCAAAGCTTCTGCTAATATTTTTGAATCGTCCATGTTCCACCTCTTAAGTCTAATATTTCTTTAAGAATAGCCCTTTTAAATTTTATCGTCAATAGAAATTTTTATTGCCGCCTAACTAAATTGAATTATATACTTTCCTATTGTAACTATAGCGCTCCAAAGAGTTATTATTTTTAAGCCAACAAGTAAAACAGTAGTTTTCTTAATGGAAACCTTAGCTACCACAGATATACCAATTATAAGTAACACAACTGACCAAATTGTCAGTGGATTAATTGGCGTGGCAAAGATTACTTTTATTGCGGTAGATATCGCCTTATTATCAATAAAGTTTTTTGCTATCTTTATAATATTGATGAAAATAATATTAGGAATATTGGCAAAACAATATATTGATAAAACCTGTTTAAAGGATATATTACCTTTTAACATAAACCTAACACATAAAAATATCACTAAAGATGCAATTAGAACAGTTGTTAAACTTTCAATAGCTGCTGATATACCTGCAACTACAGCACCAATCTTAGAAACTACAGAAATGGTTGTATCAACACCTTGTCCACCCTTTAAGAAATTATCCGTTACTAAATTAGCTATAAGCTCTGCTTTACCAGAAATTGATTCACCTTTATATATTGCAGTTGAAATTATAATTAGTAAAAAAACAATTAACCATGGGCTTTTTTGTTTATTGTTTTCAAAAAAGATACTTGGCTTAGAGAAAAAATTTTTAAAGTTCCCTTCTGTACTTACTTTCTCTTCATATAGTTCGTTATTCATAATATCCCCCTTAGTTTATATCTTATAAGCCTTTCTAAGCTTAAAATAATTATAACTTTATTGGTAAATTATACAGAAAATCCTCTTCTATTTCAAATATTTTTTAAACTAAATAAGGGAAGTCCTGTCTTGAAGTAATCCCTAAAGATTAGATAAATCTAACTTTTAGAAGTATACTTCATTTTGGACTTCCCTTAAAATTTAAATATCTAAATTCATAACAATAACCTTATGTCTTGTCATTGCTTCTATGCTATATCCTATACCTTGAGTTCCCATACCAGAAGCTTTTACACCTAAGAATGGGAAATGATCTGGTCCTCTTTCTGGTTTATTGTTAATTTGAACAACTCCAACCTCTAATTGCTTTGCAATATAAAATGCCTTGTTTATATCCTTAGTAAATACAGAGGATTGAAGTCCATATTCTGATCTATTAGCTATATCTATGGCTTCATCTACATCCTTAACTCTTATTATTGGGAGTACAGGTCCAAAAGGTTCTTCCCAGGCAATCCTCATATCTACTGTAACATTATCGAAAAGAGTTGGATAAATCAAATTCTTTTCTCTTTTATTACCTGTTACTAGAGTAGCTCCTTTTTCCATAGCATCATCAATTAAGCCTTGAACAAAGTCTGCAGATTTATCATCTATAAGTGGCACTATAGTCACATCTTCATTTGGATTTCCAACCTTAAGCGCTTCTATTTTTTCTTTTAACATTGGAACTAATTTATCTGCAACTTCATTTGTAGCTAGTATTCTCTTAACAGCAGTACATCTTTGACCAGAATAACTATATGCTCCTAAAACTATATCCTCTGCTACATTTTCTAAATCAGCATCCTCTAAAACTATCGCTGCATCTTTTCCACCCAATTCTAACATCAATGGTGTTTTAGATGAAATCTCAGTAATATGCTGTCCTACATCACTACTTCCTGTGAAGTTTATAAAATCAATTCCTGGGTGAGTTACAACATAATCTCCAATTTCAGAGCCCTTTCCTGTAATAGTGTTTAAAACACCTTTTGGAAGTCCTGCTTCATTAAACACTGCTGCTAGGTATAATCCACTAATCGCTCCTTGACTTGGTGGCTTTAAAAGAACAGTATTTCCACCTATTAATGCTGGTGCTATTTTTGAAGCTGCTAAGTTTACTGGATAGTTAAATGGCGCAATAGCAAGTACAGTTCCTAAAGGTACTCTCTCAACTAAACATAACTTTTTCTTACTGCCACCAGGAAATCTGTCTCCTGAGAGAGATTCGCCTTCTAAACTCTCACCTAAATTTGCAGTAAATCTTATATAATCAGCAGTACGTTTTACTTCAGAAACAGAAGACCTCTTATCCTTACCAATTTCAGCTACTAATATATCTGCAATCTCCTCACACCTAGCATCTAGTAACTCTGCAACCTTATTTAAAATTTTTGTTCTTTCATACATAGGTGTTTTAGCCCATGCTTTTCCTGCTTCTTTTGTATTTGCTATAGCTTTATCAACTTCTTCTTTGCTTACAGCTTGAATTTTTCCTATTAATTGTCCATCAACTGGAGATTTCACTTCAATAAGTTTATTAGTTGAACTCTCAACCCATTCTCCATTATATAAATTCTTATATATTTTTTCCTCATTACAAAGATTTTTAAACATTTCAACACCCCTTACTTTTAAATAAGCTATATCAACTGATAATAATTATCACCTATGATTTTATTATACCTTTAAAGTATAGTTTATTCAAGTAAATAAATTTAATACCTAAAAAATTTCAAAAAATAAAAAAGTCCCTGTGCCTTGGAACTTTTTTGTGCCGTTTTTATTTAATTTTCGTAACCTATGCCTTGATCTACTAAATACCATTTCCCATCTGCTTTGTTATATTCATAAGTCACATCATGAAAAGGCGTATCATAGAACAGTTCACAGTTGTCAGCTGAATTTATCTTATCTTTATACTGTTCATAGATTTCACTTATTTTAGCACTACTTGACCTAAGAAAATAATTTTCTTCATCTATAGTAAGTTGTAAAATATGATTTGCGCAAGGGAAGAAAATAGTATCATCATCTAATTCGACTGAAGGCTTTTTTCCATAGCTCGCTAATCCTATACATTTAGGTTCTAAAATTGGTGTCCTTTTCATTGGTACATATCCCCTTCCATAACAATGATTGTATGATTTAATTATACCACTATCTATAATATAGTAAACTCTGAAAACGTTGTATATTTCCGTGCCATGCTCATTTATTGATGATTATCTTGAATTTTTAGAATTATTTGAATTTTTAATAGTTTTAACTATTTCTTTCAGTTCCATAATCTATATCAACTGCAATTACTGGATTGTAATTAGGATACTCAGCTTTAATAGCAGCAATTAAGTTTGAAACTAGTACGTCTTTTTGCTCATTTCTTCTTTTTATATTATGCGTAATCACAACGTCAAAAATAACATTTCTTTCTTCTCCACAATTGACCACTCGGAGATCATGAAAAGATATTATATCATTAAACTCTTTTATTATCTCTTTTATTTGACCTCTAATAAGGTTTGTCTCATCATCATCATCGTTTATAGGATCCATGTGAATTACTAAAAGTACATTTAATTTTTCTGAAATTTCTTTTTCAGCTTTATCTATGATTTCATGTATCTCTATTATAGATATGCTAGAAGGTACCTCTGCATGAATAGATGCCATGTATTTGTTAGGACCATAGCTATGTATTATAAGATCGTGAACTCCAGATATACTTGGATAGCTTAAAACCTCTGCTTCTATTTTTTTTACTAATTCACCATTAGGAATAGAACCAAGTAGCGGATTTACAGTTTCTTTTAATATATTAATTCCAGAATACAATATAAATAGAGAAACAATTACTCCCAGTATTCCATCAACAGGAAAAGACACTTTACTTGATATAACTAGAGATATTGCTACTACCGTAGAAGAAACTACATCACTTATAGCATCTACAGAGGCTGCTTTTAGTGCCGATGAATCTATAGTATCCCCTAAATTTTTATTAAATCTGCTAAGCCAAAACTTTAAAGCTATGGATATTATAATCAATGCGAATGGAATAATTTCAAAAATAACAGGCT
The DNA here is from genome assembly GCF_000145275.1 of Clostridium cellulovorans 743B. Lineage (NCBI taxonomy): Bacteria > Bacillati > Bacillota > Clostridia > Eubacteriales > Clostridiaceae > Clostridium > Clostridium cellulovorans. The sequence goes on along the minus strand of NC_014393.1, from coordinate 783,007 downwards.
CAGGTTTTATTATTCTTCCTACTGAAGTCTTTACAAAACTAAAGGCTACCATAAGAACTAAACAGCCAACGGCTAACGCTGATAAGTATTCTATTCTTCCATGTCCAAAAGGATGCTCCTCATCAGCAGGCTTATTAGCTAATTTAAAACCTACAATTGTTATAGTTGATGACATTACATCTGATAGATTATTAAAAGCATCTGCAGTAACAGCTATACTTCCACTAATGATACCTACGATAAACTTAATCACGAATAATATTATATTTACAATTACTCCAACAACACCACCCAAGTAACCATACTGTTCTCTAACCTTGTTATTAGAAACATTGTCTTTATCCTTTATAAAGGTTCTTATTAAAAAATTTGATATCAAACTACCACTCCTTATTTCATAATACAAATAAATAACTAATAAATTATGAGCTGGATATACCAATACATACTTATTAGTTAGCTTTCACTGTATTGCCGAAACATATATCTTCTATTGTTCTATTAACTTTTTAAACTCGTCTATTGTTGTAGATGCATTAATTCTAACTCTTAAAAGTTGTTCTAATCCTTGTTCCTTAGAACTTAATCCTGGTTTAGTAGTAAACGCCATGGTATATCCTGTATCTTTAAGAGCTTTTAAAGTGTCATCGTTATATCTTCCTACTGGATAACATAAAAATTTTGTATTTTGTTTTAACATAGAATCCAATGCATTTTTAGAATCTTTCATTTCTTTTACTTGTTCTTCATAACTAATACCATTCAATTCTACATGGTTCACTGTATGGCTCTGAAAATATACACCCTTTTCAGACATTTCTTTTATCTGGGCAGCATTTAAAAATCCAGCTTTATCTATGTAACTTATTATCATAAATATCACTGCCTTTTGATTGTTCTGCTTAAGTATCGGGAATGCAGCACTATAATTATCATCATAACCGTCATCAAAAGTTACAAGGATTGGTTTCTCATACTTTGCTTTTCCTGTAGTCATAGCACTATAATATTCTTCAGGTGTTAAAGTTTCGTATCCATTATTCTTTAAATAATCCATCTGTTCTTTAAAATTCTCTACTGGAACTCTTAATTGATTACCTGCTTGTGTAGCAATTGAATGATACATTAAAACAGGAATTGATGTTACTGCTATACTTTTACTTTCTTTAACTTCAACAGGAACTCTGTCATTCTTAATGTTAATAATAGTTTTACTTTCTTTATTGCCTTCTAAGACTAATAGTCCAACTCCAACTTTGTGAAAAAGCACGTAACTTACAGCCCCTAATATCACTATAACTAGTAGGACTACAGCTATAATTCTCTTCATATAACTCCCCCTGTTTTTATTAATTAATTTCTTCTATCTTCTATCACTCTTAAGCCATGTAAAGCTCTTGTCGACATAACATAACTTAACTTACTATCCAGATCAGTTGTTTTATTATGAGTATTTATTAAAATAACTCCATCAAATTCTAATCCTTTAGCAAGATAAGAAGGAATAACTATATTTCCACCTTTATATATAAGCTCTTCACTGTCATAAACTTTTATATAATCAAAGGATTTTAGAAGTCCTCCTATTTTTTTTGTCTCTTCTAGACTCTTCGTTATTATAGCTACACTTTCATATTTTTTCTCTTCAAATTCTTCTATAGAATCCTCTATTGCTGCTATTAAATCTTCATCATCATAAGCCTCATAGCTTATTACCTCTTCACCATTTCTTACTAGAGGAACTATTTTATCATCTCTCAAATAACTGTTTGCATATTCCATTATTTCTTGAGTTGATCTGTAGCTTTTATTTAAGCTATATTCTTCTATATCTAGCCCCGATATTGCTAAATCGGTCATAGCTATATTTTGTTCTACAGGAACTATTCTTTGATTTGTATCACCAACGATAGTGATAGAGTAGCATTTAGTAAGTTCCTTTATAACCTTGAATTGAAGTAACGCATAATCCTGTGCTTCGTCAATTATAACATGCTTAATTTCTTTCTCTGCTTTTATTCCCTCTAATTTTATACGCAAATATAAAAGAGCTGCTAAGTCTTCATTTGTATAAAATTCTCCACCTATGAATTCATGGTATATTTCATATACATCTGTTGACTTAAGCCATGTCATGGTTTTTTTCGTATTGATAACCTCAATTATAGCCTCTTCTATAGCAAGCTTTCTTTCATAAGCATAATTAGTGACATTAAGCTTTAATTCTTCTGGTGTTGAATTTTTAATCTTATCTTGATATGCTTTTTCAATTTCTCTTACTTTTTCATCTCTTACATTTCTAAGCTTTGTATATATTATTCTCTTAATTTTCTTGTTCCTTCTGTATAAAGGCATATCTTTATAGTAGTTTCTAAACATATCTTGAACTTCTTCTAGAGCCACTACTTCTCTATCAAAATAGTTTACTGCTGCTAAAGGATTGTTCTTATCCAAGTTCTCAATTAATTGGTCTAATTCTTCTATAAATCTTGGCGAGCCTTTTCTAAGGACTTGCTTCATAAATTCTTCATCATTTTCTAAGACCTTAGTCATGTAACTATTTATGTCTATAATCTTAGTTTCATCGATATCTAGATGATCTAAAGCAAATTCTTTAAAGGTCTTTTGGTTTACCCCTACTTCTCCTAATGTAGGTAATACCATTGATATGTACTCCATGAAAATATTATTTGGTCCTAAAATCAGAACCTTATCTTGCAAAGCTTCTCTAAAGTTATACAAAAGATATGCTACTCTATGAAGGGCAATCGTAGTTTTTCCGCTTCCTGCAACCCCATCAACAATGACAGTTTTTTCTCTTGGTCTTCTAATAATATTATCTTGCTCTGATTGAATGGTCATTATGATGTCTTTTAGCTTTTCACTACTTGAATTCTTACTTAAAATCTCTTGAAGTATATTATCCTTTACATCAACAGCTGAATCAAACATTCCTTCAAGCTTTTCCTTTTTAATTATGAATTGTCTTTTTAGCAGAATATCTGTATCTACAATTCCTACTGGCGATTTATATTGAGTCTTTCCCAATTTTCCTGCATAAAACATTGTTGCTATTGGCGCTCTCCAATCTACTACTATAGGTTCAAAGGTATCTTCATTAACTACTCCAAATCTTCCTACGTAAATAGTCTCTTCCTCACCGTCGCTTTCTATAAAGTCTACTCTTCCAAAGTAAGGAGATGGAGTAAGAATTGTAAGTTCCTTTATTTTTCTATCAATAGCAACAAAGGATTTTTCTAATACGTAGGTTTCGTGGTCAAAATACTCTGCAACCTTGTCCTCATCATCTTCATAATGCTCTAAAGCTTTTTGTCTATATTCAAGGATATTCTTTGTTACATTTTTTCTTTTATCTATATATTTTAAAAGTTCTTGTTTTAATTCTGCTATAGTGCTCTTTAAATGAGCTTCTTCCACCAGTTGTTGTAACTCTATTTCTTTATCATCCATTTATGCAAAATCTCCTTGTCCATGAATTTTTATCTCATAACCAACTATCAGAATATATCACAATACCTTTATGCATCCCTCAAAAATAAATAGTTCCTAAATCTATAAATACAATTAGGATCAAAATATTCTTAATATAATTTCCTTTTGTGATAAATATAATTCTAGCATTTTTTATTTACCCTGTGAACCTTAGAAAAACTTAGAGCTTTTCTCCCTTATTTCCTGTACCTTTTTCAATATCTAAATCTATACCTTTCACCACAATCGTTCTTATACATATTTTACCATAAAATTAACATTTTTTTTGTTTCTAGTTTATTTTTTGTCCATTAATGCTTGTTTAAAAGATTTTCATTAACTTTTTTTACTAAGACAATAAATTTTTCTTCAACTTTTTAATAAGTGAGTTTTTAATTTATTATACCACTTAAGGTTATTATGTATTCAAAGACAATGAGGTTATTAATCGAAAACTTCATTCTCTAAAATTAAGTTATAGGGGGGAATAATTATGCACTTAGAAATCCTAGTAAAAAAGGCGAAAGAAAAAGATGAAAAAAGTATAGAAACATTATTACTAAACTATAGACCTTTCATGCTTAAACAATGTAAGCTTACATATTTAAAAGACTACGAGTTTGAAGACTTAATGCAAATATGTAGTCTTTCACTTCTTAAAGCTATAGAAAAATACAAATTAGGAAATAATAATTTTACTACATATGTTACTAATGCTATAAGAAATAATTTAAGTTACCTAATAAGACAAAAGGCTAGAGATAATTATACTGAAAGTTTATATAAGGAAACTGGTGATGGTATTTCTATTATGGATGGTCTTAAAGATGAGTTTTCTATAGAAAACTCAGTAGAACTAAAATTCAATCTAGAAAAGTTAAAGATTGTCCTTAAAACACTGACTCCTGAAGAATTGGAAATTTTAGATTGGATTTATTTTAAGGATAATTCATTATTAGATTATTCAAAAGTTCATAACATTAATTACTCGACTCTTCGAAAACAAAAAGAAAGGCTTCTTAAAAAGATACGTAAGCTAATGCAGTAAACAAAATAAGGAAACTGTACATACTTAGAAAAGAATACAGTTTCTTTATTTCTATTTATTATGATAACTTTTATATAATGATTATGGAGGCTACTTTAAACCTTACCTACTCTATCAAAAGGATATATAGTAAATTGTGCTTTTCCTAAAATATCTTCACCTTTGACAAAGTTACTTTGTACCCACTCTCTACTGTCAAAGGAACAAGCTCGATTGTCTCCTAATACAAAGTAACAATCTTCAGGCACTGTATATGTAACCCCCTCTTTTCCACCAGGATTTTTTACATAATCCTCTTTCAAAGCTTCTCCATTAACCGAAACCTTACCATCCTTTGTTATTTCTACTACATCACCTGGTTTTCCTATAAGTCTTTTAATAAGCTTTTTATCGTACTCTGGGATAGTAAATACAATTAAATCTCCTGTTGAAAGATTCTTCGGATTATACACTTTCGTAACTAAAAGTCTATCGTCTATTTTAATAGTTGGATACATTGATTCTGTTGGCACCTTAATGTTGAAAAACACAAACTTTTTCACAAAAAGAGTAAAAATGAAAGCTAATGTAAATGGTATTACCCAATTCATTATAAACTCTTTAGCATTAGATTTTTTCATATTCTTCACCCTTTCCCTATTATAAATTATACAGTAACCATACAACTTATCCAACTTATCTCTACTACATTAATTAAAATTAATAGTTATATATAGCTTGATGAAAATATAAAAAAAATAAAGAAGTATCTCTTTTAAAACCATAAAGGAAGATACTTCTTTATCTATCTTTGCCATGTAAAAGAATATTAAACTGTTCCCATTCTATTAAAAGGGAAAATAGTAAATTGTGCTTTTCCTAGAATATCTTCGCCTTTAACAAAACTACTCTTGCTCCAGTATCTACTATCAAAAGAGTTTGAACGGTTGTCACCTAAAACAAAATAACAGCCTTCTGGTACTTTATATTTAACACTTGATTTTCCACCAGGATTTTTCACATAATCTTCTTTTAGAACTGTTCCATTCACAGATACGGTTCCATCATCTGCTATTTCTACTGAATCTCCAGGTTTTCCAATAAGTCTCTTTATTAGCTTATCACCAGTTTCCTCGCTATCAAACACAATTAAATCTCCTGTTTCAAGATTTTCAGGCTTATACACTTTAGTAACCAAAAGTCTATCATTAACTTTAATTGTTGGATACATCGATTCCGTTGGTACTTTAATATTAAAGAATACAAACTTATTGATTAGAGCAGCAAAAATTAGCGCTGCCATAAATGGAACTATCCAATCCATTAGAATTTTCTTTAGACTAGAATTTTTTTCATTTACTACTTCTTTATTTGTTTCCTTTTGATTTACTTCCTCTTCGTTTGCTTTTTTTTCATTAAAATCTTTTTCCTCGAAATTACTCATAATTTCCTCCAACTTTTATTCTGTTATTAATTATACACTAATCTATTAATGTATCCAAGTTTTTCAATATAAAACCTAAAAAATACATAACTCCCTTTAATTCTACCATACTTTAAACTCAGCACTGCTACCTTTGGCATTTACTTTAATCTGCAATTGTGAGGTAATTCGTTCTTTTAAATCATCTACGTGCGATATTATGCCCACAAGACGCCCACTTTTTTCAAGGTCTAACAGACATCTTATTGCGTTATCCAATGACTCTGAATCTAGGGTTCCAAAACCTTCATCTATAAACATAGTATTAAGCTCTATTCCTCCTGAGTTATTTTGAACTTCATCAGATAATCCTAGAGCTAAAGCTAATGCCGCTTTAAAACTCTCTCCTCCTGATAAAGTATTTACCGGACGAGCTTTTCCTGTATAATTATCAAAAATATCTAAATCCAAACCTTTTCTACCTCTAGAACTGCCCTCTTCCTCTCGCCTTACAAGATAAAATCTTCCCCCTGTCATTTTCATAAGCCTTATATTAGCACTAGCTATTACATCATCAAAATAATTACCAAGTACAAAGGTTTCAAAGGTAACCTTTTCTGCACCTTTTCCAAGAGCCAGGTTAGCAAGTTCACCTAATATCTTATATTCTTCTTCTTTGGTCCTAATAGCTTCTGTTTTCTCTAGAGCCGAGTTTAGAATATCTCTGTTTCTTTTAAGCCTAGAAGAAATACCGTCTCTCATAGTTCTCATATCTTCTATTTGACCTTTAATCATATTTATTTCTTCCTCTAAAACAGTCACATCAACTTTTTTAGCTTCTCCAAGTTCTTTTTCTAAATTCATATATATATCATTATTTAATTTAATTGCATCGTTATATTCCCTTATTTCAAGTTCCAATCGTTCTATTTCGTTTATTGTACCACTAGCCAATTTATATTCTTCTGCATTTTCAAATAACTTTAATAGCTCTATCTCGAATTGTTTATATGTATTTTCAAGTTGAGAAGTGGCTACCTCTAAATTTTTCTCCAATATTTCCTTTGTTGAAATGGCCTTTTCTAAATATGTTTTGCAATCATTATATTGATTCTGAAGCTTTTCCATTAAAATTTCATTATTCTTTATTTCCTTATCTAAAATTTCTATAGCCTTACTAAGTGAAGTAATTTCATGATATTCCTTAGGTACTCTTAGATATATTCCTTGAAGCGCCTCTTGTTCTTTTGCAAGCTTTGAAGATACTTCTAGTATTAAGTCGTTCAGTTTTGTTTCTTTTTCTTTCGCTCCCTTTAGTAATCCCTTATTTTTATCTATCTCTTCTGTTAAATGCTTACTTTTATCTATCTCTTTTTCTAATTCTTCTTTTTGGGCCCTCAACTGTTCTTTATTTTTAGCAATATTTTTCCCAACTGGCGCTATAACATTATCATAATCATATATATCTAAACCTTCTACCAAAAGCTTTCTTACTATAAGCTCATTATTTTTCTGCTTAAGAGTTTCCATAGATGCAAAAATCTTACCTTGAAGTTCATTAATCACAGCAGATAAACCTATAATATCCCTTTGTTTTTTATCTATTTCGGAGGTTAATGCTCTCATTTCCTCCTTTGTAGGAATGTCTCCCTTTACTAATCTTGGGCTAGGATGCTCCTTTGAACCACAGACAGGGCATGGTTCTCCTTCTACTAGTTCTCTTGCTAGTAAAATAGATGAACTATTTATAATAAAATCATTTTTTTCTTCATAGACTCTTTTATCTTTAACCAAGTTTTCTTCTAAAGCCTTTAACTTGTCACTACTTTCCTTTACCACTTGTTTATTTTCAACAATAAATTTTGAAAGCTTGTATAGTTCCCCCAGAAGCTTGTGGTTTTCTTCCATTTCCTTATACTTAAATATTATCTTCTGATGTTGTAGCTTATTTTCATCTATAAATTTTTCTTTTCTTAATAAAGTTTCTATTATGCCTTCTATAGATATTATATTTTCTTTTTCATTCTTTAGCTGAGTTCTATATCTTTCAAGAACACTACTACTTTTATTAATGGCATTCTTTTTTTCCTCTAAAAGTTCAACTTCCTTTAGCCATTCTGTAAGCTTGACAAAGCTTTCTTTCTTTTCATCTGTTGCAGATTTTAAATTTTCAATCCCCTTAAGTTCTTCTTCAGCCCTTAAAAATCTTACTTTTGCATCATCTAAATCCTTCTGTCCTTTTTCATTAGCTAACATCACTTGAGCTTGTTCTTGTTTTCTTTCTATATAACTCTTTTCAAAAGGTAAAAGCTTTTGAGCTTTGATACCACTATCTAAAAGCTTCTCTTTTTCAATAATCTCTGATTTCTTATTCATAAGCCCTGTAAGAAGCTTTTTGATTTCTTCTTTTTGATCAAACTTTTTATTTGTCTCGATTATTTCATTTATAACTTTTAACTTTTCTTCTTTAACTTTATCAAGTTCTTCAATTGATAATTTAAGTTTATTTTCTTCATTTATATCTTTTAAAAGCTGTTCTTTTAAAAGATCCACGATCTCACCAGTAGTTGCTCTATTAATAATCAAATTTTTTAAATTATTATTATCGCCACAGTCTACAAGACTAAAAGTTTCTCGAAGTCCTAAAGTAAGTTCATTTACTGTATTTCTTATTTTAGTTTCACCTAACGCAAGCTTATCTTGAATCCGCTTAAAAGGTTCCGTATTAAATATCTTTCTTAAAATAGTTTCCTTCTCTTTTGTGCTAGCACATAGAAAATCTCTAAAATCTCCTTGAGGTATCATAATTATTTTTCTAAATTGCTCAGCATTTATCCCCATTATTTCATCTATGGATTTTTTTACATCCCCATCTTTAGTTAATGGTTTTTCATCCTTAGCTAGTTTTCTTAGCTCGATAGTTGCATTTTGCATAGTTTCTCCAGAGCCTGAAAGTTTTTTTCTCATTTGTTGAGGGACTCTTTTTATATAGTAGTCTTCGCCTTTAACATTAAATATAAATTCTACATAGGTAAGATGATTTTCTTTTTCATCTATAAAATCACTTCGAAGTTCTTTTCCACTTCTCATGTTTCCGCTAGTTTCACCATATAAAGCGTAGCATATAGCATCAAAAATAGTTGTCTTTCCTGAACCTGTAGGACCAGTAACTAAAAATATATTTTTATCACCTAAAAGTGTAAAGTCTATCTCTGTCACACCTGAATAAGGTCCAAAAGCACTAAGCACAAGTTTTACTGGCCTCATTTATATACTCTCCTTTTCTACATCCTCAATGATTTTAGCTATAAGATTCCTTTTTTCTTCTGAAAGAGGATTACTTGTATGAAAAGCATAAAAATCTTCAAATAATTCTAGCTTCGATTTTTCTCTAGGGTTCTTTCCACATTCAGTAATTACTAATTCTTCTCCCCTTATTCTCTCTCGTTCCAATACCATAACATTAGGATAGACCTCTCTTAGCTTCGCCATAGGCTCAATAAGTTCACCCTCATCTATAAGAACCACTCTTAAATAATCTTCCGTATTAACAGCCTTATAAACCCTAGGGTCTAATAACTTTGTTAGTTCTCCTTTTATGGTTCTCATATCACGTCTTGGCTTAACCTCTATTAATTCCACCTGTGTATTACCATCTTTATCAAGTTCCACCATAGCTATAGACTTCTTATGATTTTCTTCCGAGAATGAATACTTTAGCAGAGATCCAGAATATCGTATTTTCCCCTCCCTATCTACTCTCTGAGGTCCATGAAGGTGCCCTAAAGCTGTATAATTAAATCTATTAAAACTTTCAATATCTACATAATCAGTACCGCCAATAGATAAAGGTCTTTCTGATTCACTTTCTAATAATGGTTCCTTCCCTCTTACAAAGCCATGAGTTATAAGAACATTTCTCTCCTCCCCGTCCATAGTCTCATAAATTTTTTTTAGAACTGCTTCCATCCCTTGGTTTAAGTTCTTAATTTCTTTATCCGCTAAAGCTTCTCTAATCACTGGAGAATCAGCAAAAGGTAGAAGATAAAAATTTACTGGTCCATGTTCATCCATTAACCTAATCTTTTTAACTTCCCTATTAAAAACCCCTTCTATATATAAACCTGAATTCGATAAAATATCGCTACCAAAATGTAGCCTATCTCCACTATCATGATTACCGGCTACAGCCATTACAGATATATTGTGCTCTAGAACTACCTTACTAAGAAAATTGTTAAGAACCATTACTGCTTCTGTTGGTGGAAAGCTTCTATCATATATGTCCCCAGCCAAAACTAAAGCATCAGGCTTTCTTTCAATTAAAACCTCTAAAATTTTATCCAAAATATACTTTTGATCTTCTATCATAGAAAAATTGTTAATAATCTTTCCTATATGTAAATCTCCTAAATGAAGAAATTTCATAGTCTCACCTTTCCTTGTGTTTATAATATATCGATATTTTACCATAAAAAATTTATTATTTATAAATTTAATTCTTACTTCTTGTAAGATTCCAAATTGAATTTATACTGATCTACCTTTACTGAAAATAATGTCAATTGTGTTTAAATCTTGATTTATTTCTTTCAATGGAGTAAAATTAAACTGAATATGTCAAACTTTTCAGTTTAGTGACAATGTCTGGACCTTGAAAAATCAATATAACCATTAATTTATATATTTTTTATTGTGAAATCTTAGTTTAATATAACTATGCATATAAAATTGTATAAATTTAGCTTTGGTGTAATTTATGTCGAACTCAATATGAATACAACTTATTACTCCAGTAATTTTTCGATATAAATTAATCAATAACTAACAGACTCTTACCTTCACCCGAAAATGATATCGTATACAATAATATCGTATACAATGTTATGCTAACAACTAATCCTTCAAGGCTTTTTCTAATACGAAAATATAACTGTGTTGATTTTTCAAGGTCCAGAAAATAAATTTTTCTACAATATATATGTTTCACTAAAGCTTCTTCATAGCATATATTGATTTTTCAATAAACTTCAATATAGCTTCAATAATGAAACTTATATATTGAGAATGTAAAGTTTGAATATCTTTTTAGAAAGGAGGTATTTGAACAAAAGTAAACTATACTAATTGATTAAGCAATCAATTAGTCAATCAATCAATTAATCAACAAGTCAATCAATCAACTTTATATCAGACTCTATATATTTAGAGAATGATGAATTATTAAATGTACTATTATTAGGGGGGAAAGATTTCTATGAAAAGATTAAAAAAATTAACCTCAATAGTTGCTTCACTAATGGTTGCTTCTTCTTTTTGTTTTTCAACCACACAAGTAAAAGCTGCTGTTGATACTAACAATGATGACTGGCTACACTGTAAAGGTGACAAAATACTAGACAAAAATGGAAATGAAGTTTGGCTAACTGGAGCTAACTGGTTTGGATTTAACTGTAGTGAAAATGTAGTTCATGGTTCATGGTATGATGTTAAAAATCTTATGAAGAGTATTGCAGATAGAGGTATCGGACTTATAAGAATACCTATCTCTTCTGAACTTTTATGCAGCTGGATGAATGGCACACCAAATCCAACTTCGAGTGTATCAGCTGACAATAGCCCATACCACACTATTAATGCTGATTTTTACGATCCTGCAACTAAAGGTACTAAAGACAGTATGCAAATCTTTGATATTATGATGGGCTACTGCAAAGAACTTGGAATCAAGGTTATGGTAGACGTACATAGTCCTCATGCAGATAATTCTGGACATACATATCCATTATGGTATGGATTAGAGACAAAAACAGCTGGAGTAATCACAACAGACAAATGGATTGATTCCTTAACTTGGTTAGTAGACAAGTATAAAAATGATGATACTATCTTAGCTGTAGATTTAAAGAACGAGCCTCATGGTAAACGTAACTATAAAGCTGAGATCCCAACTGACATGGCAAAATGGGATGATTCTACAGACGAAAACAACTGGAAATATGCTGCAGAAAAGTGTTCAAAATCAGTACTTGCAGCAAATCCAAATATTCTTGTAATGATTGAAGGTGTAGAACAAACACCTAAATACGATAAAGGCTTTACATATGCTACACCAGATATTTGGCAATCAAGTGATGCAGATTCTCCATATGTTAGAGGCTGGTGGGGAGGAGTATTAAGTGGTGTTAAGAAATATCCTATAAACTTAGGTGATTTAAACAGCCAAGTAGTATATTCTCCACATGATTACGGTCCATCTGTATACAATCAAGTTTGGTTTGATAAAGACTTTACTAGACAAACTTTACTAGATGATTATTGGTATAATGCTTGGGCATTTATTGATGATCAAGGAATTGCACCTCTTTTAATAGGTGAATGGGGTGGACATATGGACGGAGGCAAAAACCAAAAGTGGATGGAACTTCTAAGAGACTATATGATCGAAAAACGAATTAACCACACTTTCTGGTGTATCAATCCAAACTCAGGTGATACTGGTGGATTAATTGGCTATGATTGGACAACTTGGGATGAAGCAAAATACGGCTTATTAAAACCTGCATTATGGCAAGATAAAGGCAAGTTTATCGGGCTTGATCATCAAGTAAAACTTGGTTCAAACGGTATGTCTTTAAATGAATACTTTAACTTAACACCAACGGATCCAACAGATCCAACAGATCCAACGAATCCAACAGAGCCTATAGTTCTCCCTGGAGATGTTAACGGTGATAAAGTTGTTAATGCAATGGATTATGCAATATTAAAAAAATACCTATTAAACGGTTCAAGTGTAACTATAAACCAAGCTAATTCTGATCTAAACGGTGACAGCAAAGTTAACGCTATTGACTTTGCAAAATTAAAATTATTATTACTTAGCAAGTAATAATAATATTATTATTGTTATTTAGCTTGAATATTTTTATCTCAAATAATTAGCTAATATACAAATTAAAGCCTCCACTAATAAAATTTTTAGTGGAGGCTTCTATCAAAATGCTCTATTTATAATTGAACTATTTATCCAAAATTCAGTTGTATTCCTATTATCAAACTATTTAGCTTTATTTATATAGTACCATAATCTAAAGCCAAGTCTTTTGTAGCTTCTATCACAGCAGCTTTCTTCATATATAGTGATAAAATAGATGTAGTCAATACATTACATACTTTATATGCAAAAATGCAATCTATCATCTCACTTGGTCCACTAGCTAAATATTCAACATGCAATCTATCTATATAATTAAAAATCTCAGGTAGTGTTTCTAATAACGGAACACTTGCATCTAACCCCTTCAATTCTTTGATTTTTTTTCTATTAAATAATATCATAACTTGTCTAAATTCATATACATGATGATCTTTTCTAGCACCTTCATAATATTTTTTATTATGAGGATAAGTAAAGAAATCTGTAATGAAATGAATAACTTCACCTAATCTTACGTAGAATTCTCTTGAATCCCAATTTTCCTCGTAATCTTCAAATACCTTCTCTATCATTTTATAAACATAGTCTTTTGCTTCTTCTTTATAATGAGTTGTATCAAACTTTCCTCTTCTAAGATCAGGTCTTACACTTCCGTACACAAAGCTATATCTATTCATAGAAATTCCAAGAATATTCTCAATATCTCTATTTATCTTATTTGCTATAACTACGTGTGAAATAGTATTCATCGAACTACTCCTTTACACTTTTATATTATTCATTTTATCATAGTTTAAGAAAAAAACTAGTCTAAATCAAAAAATTATCTCGTTATTTTTAAAATCATTACATTTACATACATTTAATGATATTAATTGAATTTTATTGGCATTTTTTGTTGTGCTGCTATGTCAAATTTTCTACTACTTTAACCCACGGGGACTAACGTTCTATGACTATAACCAAAGAACCTGTGCCTTAGATAATTTATTATCTACTACACAGGTCATAGTAATTTCTTCACATGTTTACTTTTTAAAATAATTTATACTTTAAATATAGTTTTATTTTTTAGACTTCTATATCCTCGTAAAAATAATAACCATCTTTTTTTCTTTCTTTAATATAATACATTGATGTATCTACTTTTTTCATTAACTCATCAAGATTTTTCCCGTCACTTGGATATCTGACAATTCCTATACTGGCAGAAACCTTTATATCATCCCCAAAAATATTACTAGGCATCCTTATGGTATCAAGAATTTGCTGTACTAAGATTTCAATGTTTTTTCGTTCCTCACAGTGATACACTAAAATAGTAAATTCATCTCCACCTTGTCTAAAAATTTGTCCCGAATTCTTTAGTACTTCTTTCAATCTACTAGACACTGATAAAAGAACTTTATCCCCATAAAAATGACCATAGGTATCATTAACATACTTAAATCCATCCAAATCTATAAAAAACAATACCGGCATTCTTTTTGCTTCTTCAGCCTTTGAAATAGTATCACTAAATTCTTTGAGAAAATAATTCCTATTTCCTATATTCGTAAGTGGATCGTGGTAAGCCATATATTCAATCTTTTCATTGGACTTTTTAAGTTCAGATACATCTTCAACTACACAGTATATTCCATTAATGATATTATTAACGATTATAGGCATAAGATTTATCTTTAATTCTAAATTTTTCACTTGATCAAGTTTAAAAGAAATATCAAAGTTTTGTCTTCTCCCTTCTTTAGCAAGTTCAAAATGTTCCTTAATCTTTAATTGATTAGATTCATCCATAAAACTCATTACATCTAACCCTACTATTACTTCATTATTCTTTATATCTACTTCAAATAACTCAATAAAAACTGGATTAATACTTGTAATGATTCCATCTAAATCAAGAGAACAAATAGCATTTGGATTCATATCAAACAAAGATCTATACCTCTGACGACTTTGTGATAATTCATTTGTTCTTGCAGAAATAATCTCTCCAAGAGCCGAGTTTAGTTCATGGTATTTTTTTAATAGTAGCTTATTCTCCCTAAACATTAGGCTTAGTTTTAGGAATATAATCATACTATTTATTATCATAATTACTACATATATATCTCTATGCATCAAATGAATATTTATAACTAATATAGTGAATGATATAGCTGGAATATATAATTCTAAAGAATCTCCTATAATAACTTCTTCATCTACCTCTTTACTCTCAATAGGATTAATTGTAGCGATAATAGGTAGGTACATATAAAACCATACCCTTAAGAAGTTAACAATTGTGCTGCCTACAATATCATTTTGATCAAAAATTATATGCAATATTGCTGATATGTAATAAACAATAACTACCAACACAAATTTTTTGATAATATTCCTAAATGGACTTTGCCTAGATGAATAAAATAATAATGTTAAAAAAAGACCTGAGATTACATTTATCATAATCATCCAACTATCATTTCTTAAGGAGTTGATACTAAAAAAATAACTCCAAATGTTATTTATATTACTAAAGTATATCTTCCAACTTAATGCAATTATAACACTACATATTAATATAATATCTAATACATCTCTAGTTATCTTATTTTTCTTTTTAGTTTTGCATGTAAGATATGCAAAAGCAAATATATATATAATTCCCTTAATAAAGGAAGCTAATTTTCCTAAGTCCCCTACGATCATTATGTTTGGTATTATTAAACTTTGTATTGTTTCTAATAGCTCTGATAATATACTAAACATACATGAAAATGCAAGTAGAGTCATAAATCGTTTTCTAATACCCTGTAGTTCTTGAATCGCTTCCCAAAACCATAGTAAAGAAATAACTTGAGCAGAAATTAGAATACTTGTATGTCCGATAAATATATTATAATTACTATACATACTAATAATTCCATATAAGATTATTATAAAGGATATACATCCTATTACTTGCATCTTTCTTGTTCTTTCTGGAGTCATCTTCTTAATCCCACCTCCAATAAACTTCCTTTTACTTATAAATCAAATTATATTTAATATTATATTCTACAAATCCACCTTATCATTATAACAAAATATATCAACTTTCGCCTTATTTTTTATAATTTTATGACTCTTATCATATTATTATTTCTTTTCTCCATGAATAATTTCAATTTAAGTAAATAAAATACTCAATTTCTTCATCAATCTAATGTCCCTAACCTATATTGATCAAGTAATTTCATTCATAGCTATTACGATTTAAAAACTTCATCAATTTTATCAGTTATATATGAATTTAATGTAGAAACATTATCAAAACTTTTATATTTTTTTATAAAAAAATAGCCTTCAAAATCAAAATATTGTACAATATTTTCATATCATTCTTTTTATATTTTGATTTGGAGGCATTATTATGAACAAATCTTTTCTATTAATTGTAACAATCTTTATAAGCCTTTTTTTTCTTGGCTGTGAAAGTAAAAAAAACGATAATATTGTCGAAAACACCACTCCTTCTACAATTGAAGATCCAACTTTCACTGTAGATAATAGTGTAAAACCAACGGAAGAAATAACACCACCAACTACAGAAATTTCTCCTCCACCTAATGTAGAAACACCAAAGGTTGAAACATCGAAACAAGAAGAAAAAAAAACATCCTATGACTTTATAAAGGTGACCTACACTGAAAATAACGCTGAGATAAATTTTCCTGAGATAACAGGATTAAATGACAAAACTAAAGAAGACACCATTAATTCCTTAATAAAAACCCAAATATTGAATGAATTCGATAAATATACAAGTTCAGACTACATTAATTTTAAAGTAAATTACAAAATTACTTTATACAGTAATAGTCTTTTGAGTATTTATTATTACACCTTATTGTCAGCACCTGATTTACCTTATCAGCATCCTATGATATACACCACGAATATTGACATGAATACTGGCAAAAAAGTAAGATTACCTGATTTAGTATCTGTTAATGATAACCTTCTACAATTTATTGATGAAAGGCATTTAAAAGAAGCAGCTGTTCCTAGAAGTGAATCTCTAAGAAAATCTGGTATGAGTTATATAAATGAGGAAAAAACCCTTGTTAACAAGCCTGAAAATTATTCATATAACTTGCTATATCGTTTGACTGCTGCAGATGATACATTAGGTATACTTAGCTATTTAACAGAAGACTCTGTTGTTATTTGTTCTTATTTTCCTCATCAGAGTGCTTATCCATTGGAATTTGAAATAAAATTTGAAGAAATAAAAAATAACATTAAATCGGAAAATGCACTTTGGAAGAGTTTATTAAAGTAACAATTTTTTATGTTATTGTTCTCATAGGCCTTTAAAATTTTTTGAGTATTATGAATTAATTCGGGAAAACAACAATATAATAGAATATAACACTTTAAGGACGAGGTATTATGTTCAATAAAATTTTTCAAGTAAAAAAAATAATAGCACTTGTCTTAACTCTTACATTTGCATATCTAGCAATCAATGGCAGTATATCTTCAGAATCATTTTTAACTGTTTTCACAACAGTTGTTGCTTTTTATTTTGGTCAATCCACTGCAAGACAAAGTTTAGCAGATAGCTATTCCACCTTAACTTATACTAATAATAATAATAATAATAATAATAACCCTAACTCTAATTTTGATAATAGCGATGAATAAAGTTATTAAAGTACAGTACATTGCAAAATTTATTGAACTTAATTGATACATCATATAAAAAAGTTGCTTGCCTTTATAAAGGTAAGCAACTTTTTTATCTTTAAAATGCCTATTATATTAACTTCAATAACACTCCACCAATTTGCGCTAAAACAGGAGCGAAAACTAATGCTACAATAGTCATAAGTTTTATTAAAATATTCATCGCAGGTCCTGAGGTGTCCTTGAAAGGATCTCCAACAGTATCTCCAACTACTGCTGCTTTATGAGAGTTACTTCCCTTCCCCCCCATAGCACCACCTTCAATATATTTTTTAGCATTGTCCCATGCTCCACCTGCATTTGCCATCATTATTGCCATTAGTACACCAGTAACAACAGCTCCAGCTAATAATCCTGCTAAAGCTTCTACTCCCAATAAAACTCCAACTAATATAGGAATTACTATAGCTAATATACCTGGCAATAGCATTTCTTTTAAAGCTGCTGCTGTTGATATTTCAACGCACTTACCATATTCAGGCTTAGCTTCTTCCTCCATAATTCCTTTAATCTCTTTAAATTGCCTTCTTACTTCTTCAACCATTTGATTTGCTGCTTTTCCAACTGACTGCATAGTTAATGCTCCAAATAAAAATGGTAGAAGTCCCCCAATAAATACTCCTGAAAGAGTTACAGGATTTAATATATCAATACTCTTTAAGTCTACAGCTTGTGCATAAGATGCAAACAAAGCTAATGCTGTTAATGCTGCAGAACCTATGGCAAACCCCTTAGCAACTGCTGCTGTTGTGTTACCAACAGAATCCAATTTATCTGTAACTTGCCTTACTTCCTTTGGCATGTGTGACATTTCTGCAATACCACCAGCATTATCAGCAATAGGACCATAAGCATCAACTGCTACAGTAAGCCCTGTAGTTGAAAGCATTCCTATAGCCGAAAGTGCTATGCCATACAATCCCATAGTTGAATCACTAGCACCATCCATAGAAAAATACGCTACTAATATTCCTATAGCTATTAATATTATAGGAAATACAGTTGATAACATTCCTATAGATAATCCAGAAATTATATTTGTAGCTGCTCCAGTTTCCGATTGTGCCGCTATCTTTTTTACTGATTTATAATCAGCAGATGTATACATCTCTGTGATCTTCCCAATAGCAAGCCCAACGATTAATCCACTTGCCACAGCGATAAATGCTTTAAAATCATTAAAAACAACCTTACTTAGCACTGCTGTACCAATAATTGTTAGTATTCCTGAAATATAAGTTCCCATATTTAAAGATTTTTGAGGATTACTCCCTTTGCTATTTCTTGCAATAATGGCTCCAACAATAGATGCTATTATCCCGATCATAGCCAATGTAATTGGAAATGTAACCCCTTCCTTGCCTGAGAAAAGAGAAGTACCTAAGGTTATTGCAGATATTAAAGAACCTACATAAGATTCAAACAAATCTGCCCCCATTCCTGCAACATCACCTACATTATCACCTACATTATCAGCAATAACAGCAGGATTTCTTGGATCGTCTTCTGGGATACCGGCTTCAACCTTACCTACTAAATCAGCCCCAACGTCAGCCGCTTTTGTGTATATTCCTCCACCAACTCTTGCAAATAGTGCTATTGATGAAGCTCCTAATCCGAAACCAGTTAAATAGATTACCTTTCCATTAAATAATATGTAGAGTAAGCTTAAGCCTAGAACCCCCAAACCAACAACACACATTCCCATTACTGCACCGCCAGAAAAAGCGATTTTTAATGCTGGATTTTCTCCTTCTTTAGCAGCTTCAGCAGTTCGTACATTTGCTTTTGTAGCAACCTGCATTCCAAAGTAACCTGCTAGAATCGAAAAAATAGCTCCTACAACAAATGCTATCGCTGTAAAAATATCTATAGCTAAAGAAAGAATAATAAATAAAATTACAATAAATACAGCTAAATACTTATATTCTCTTTTCAAAAAAGCCATAGCACCTTGATGAATGTAGTTAGAGATTTCTTCCATCTTTGCATTTGTAACTTTTATCTTAGCAATTCCTATAGCTAGAAAGTACGCAAAGGCCAATGCAACACAGCCACATAGCGCAGATAAAATAAATGTTTGCATAATACCACCTCCAAATTACAATATAATAATAGTTTTGCTCATATTTAATTATCTCATTCTAAATATTAGAATTATGAATACCTATAAGCAATTAATCTTTAAAAATAATCCAAGATACATTTATATATACTTTTATTCATTTGATTTTATTACCAAATAGTTCCACACTTTCTTAAGAAGATTTCTAATTGTTATAGATTAAACCTTCTAGACCTTTGTAGTAGTTTTTGACGACTCACTGTTTTTTAGCGAAACTCCATTCCAAAACTTATGCTTTTTAACTTATCTACAGTTTCAACTTTTTATAATCTTCCATAAAATAAAAAACTAGTATGTTTAGAATTCCTCCTAAATATACTAGCCTTTTTACTTATAGTTTTTACGCTCTTTTTCCTATCTTTCTTCTCTTATAATCGTATATACCTTCTTTTATCGCAGAAACCTTATCTTTTTCCCCTTTTATAGCAAGCAATGATATCTTAACCATTCTCGTTCCATAAAAATATAATAAAAACTTATGTTTATGTTGTTTATTATACTTATCGTTAAAATATAATCTATTTCTATTACTATAATATAAAACTGTAGGCGATTCAGCTCCCCCCATAGTTCTACTTACCTTATGATATACTACAGCTTTTGGTGTATAAACTATCTTAAAGCCCGCATGCTTTGCCTTTAGACAATAATCTGTATCCTCATAATATAAGAAATACTCGTCACTGAGCATACCTACTGTCTCAAGAATTTTTCTTGGAATAAATAAGCAACAACCTGATGCAAAATCCACTTCTTTTTCTTCATCAAATTGACCATTATCTACTTCATTTATTCCTCTATTATGAGTTGTTCCCTTTTTCCATCTAAACTCTCCGCCACAAGACCAAAGAATATTTTTCTCATCATAATAAGGTATCTTTGGACTTACTATGCAATTCTTTCTTTCCGCTACTTCTAGCATAGGTTTGATAAATTCTTGTTCTACAACAGTGTCATTATTTAAAAGCATTATGTATTGAGCATTTTCTTTTAAGGCCAATTCTATGCCTTGATTATTAGCACATGAAAAGCCTAAATTATCTTGATTCTCTATAAATATAACTTTGTTTTCAAATTGCCTTTTTAGTTCAGTTATAGATCCATCCTTTGATCCGTTATCTACAACTATGATTTTTTTATTGTCGTAGTTCTCCTTTAATAAGGATTCTATGCATTCCTCTGTATCATTCTTATTATTAAAATTCACCAAAATAATAGCTACTAAGGGGTTAATCATTAAAATCCTTCCCTTCAATTTCATTGTATAAATCTATAATAAGCTTACCTTGAGCTTCTAAGGAATATTTATCCTTTATACTGTTTAAAGCGTTAGCCGCAAGATAATGATATTTTTCGTGCTCTTTTGAAACTTCTATACAATACTTAGAAAATTCCATTGGATCTTCAGTGATTATTAATTCCTTTAGGTTCTCAAAATCTGTACCTTCTACTGCTTTTGGTGTGGCTATAACTATTTTACCCATTCCTAAAGACTCCACAAGTTTTATTTTTACTCCTGCTCCATGATTTATAGGACATATAATACAAGAT
Source organism: Clostridium cellulovorans 743B (assembly GCF_000145275.1). Lineage (NCBI taxonomy): Bacteria > Bacillati > Bacillota > Clostridia > Eubacteriales > Clostridiaceae > Clostridium > Clostridium cellulovorans. Next base: position 761,730 of record NC_014393.1, on the reverse strand, counting down.
GCTTCATCAATAAAACTATTCAAATCATCCACATAACCATGAGCCGTAACATTAGAGTATGTGGATAACATGTTCTTAAATTCATCACTTGCGTTTCCTATTATATCAATTTGAACTTCTGGTGATAATTTTACAAGATCTTCATATACCTTCTCCAAAAACCATTGAATGCCTTTTATATTATGAGAAACACCTAAATCACCAAAATATAAAATTTTATTTCTTTTGGCATTACTGTAGTTTATATTTTCCTTAAAAGGCACTGCTGGTGGCATCCAAACGAACTTTTCCTTTCCCAAAGGATAAGTCTGTGAAAAAACATCTAATTCTGACTTAGATATAAAAAGGAACTTATCAAAATAATCTACAATGCTATCCTCTAAATTTTTATATTTTTTAGAATCTCTATTTTGAAGTAAGGATACAAGTTTATTATCCGTTGAATAGGATAACTCTTTTCTATATAAACTTTCTATATCATGCATTCTAATGAATTTTCTTTTAGCTCTAACATCATCCTTAAGGACAAATTCAAACATATGCTCACCCTCGAGAATAGCCAAATCATACTTGTTCTTTTTAAGAATTTCTGCAAATTTTTTTGAATATTTATTTTGAACACTAAGTGGAAGTTTTCCTAGTAAATATGTTAACTTATTAGCTTGATTAGATGTATATATCCTATTTAGTTTAACTTCCTTAGGGATCGGTCTTGTTTCTTCATTCTCTTTAGTTTTTGTATATAAATCAATGGAAGTATCCATAAGTGATAAAGCTTTCATCCTATTGCCTATATCAATCTTACCACCATCTTTTTTTCCTGAGTATGGGTTTGTAAAGGATAATACGCAAGTTTTAACGGCCATAATTTCCTCCTACTTACTACTCATTTTTCCAAGTACATTTTTTTTATAATCTCTATAGCCTCTATAAATATTCTTCAATTTCTTAAGCTTATCCTTTTCACCTAAAACTATCTTTATAGTCTCTTTATAAAAACAATTTCTATCATAAGAAATATAATTTTCATATTTGTCTTTATATTTATCCCACATCCACATTCTATTTCTAGTTATATAGTATCTGCGGAAAGCACTATGATTAGTTGTTGTAAATTTAAATGGTCCGAAACCATTTCTCTTTATGTCTCCAAGATTATGGTCGAGTATTATAGTATTAACTTGAACTATTTCATAGCCATTGTCTCTTAATCTAAGGCAGTACTCACTATCAACATAATCTATAAAAAAATCATCTTTAAATGAGCCTGTTTTTTTATACCCTTCCAAGCTCAACAAGTTGCCTGAAGTCATAACTACGTCCATACGTTCATATTCTTTATCGGTTTCTGGCACAGGCTTTAATCTACTTCCCGGGAATGGAGCCACAATACCAATGTTTTCAACCTTATCACTAGCTATAAAATCATATAACCTTGTTACCATTTTGTCACTAGCTTTGCTATCTTGATCCATCGTTAAAAGCCATGAAAAGCCTTGTTCCAAAGCTGCTTCTGCACCTACATTTAGGGCTTTTGCTATCCCTCTGTTGCCATTCAATGATATATATTTTACTTTTTCTATATTTTTTATTTCACCTATAAGTTTTCTGTTTTCTTTATCTGAATTATCTATTGCGTAAAGTATCTCTACTTCATTAATATATGATTTTATATTGTCTAAAATATTATTTGTAGGATTATATAGAACAACAACGGCAGCAATTTTTCTCATTTCATTTCCTCCAAGTTACTTTCTTAAAAACATTATAATACATCAAAAAACTCCTAATATTAGGAGTTTTTAAGATGAAAATTTAACGAATAATCTTCTCTACTCATGGTTAAATTAGGATTGTAATATGGATCTCCAGCCTTTATAAATTTACCCCAGCGTTTTTCCATAAATCTAATTTCACCTTTAAAGCGTTCAATTTTTTCAGGAGTATCTTCAACCCCTCTACTTATAGATTCGTGATGATATAACTCTGCAAATGGTGTCCAAACGATAAGTTTATCTAATGCTCTAATTCTAAGACAAAAATCAACATCATTAAATGCTACCTTTAAGTCTTCATCCAATCCATTTAATTTTTCATAAACATCTCTTCTAACCATTAGACATGCAGCTGTAACAGCACTGAAATTTTGTACAAAATTAAGTCTTGCAAAATATCCTGGTGCCTCTCTATGGAAATGCTTATGAGCATGGTTAGCTATTCCACCAAGTCCAACTATTACTCCGCCATGTTGAATTGTATCGTTAGGGTAGTAAAGCTTAGCCCCTACTGCTCCAACATCTTCTCTTTGTGCATATTGTAGCATTCTCTCTATCCAATCACCATTGATAACTTCAACATCATTATTAAGTAAAAGGAATACTTCACCACTTGCATTTTTTACACCAAAATTGTTAATTGCAGAATAGTTAAATTCATCCTTCCATTCTACAACCTTTATATTAGAATAATTCTTTAAAGTATCATAATATTTAAAAGTTTCTGATTCTGTACTATTATTTTCAATTACAATAATCTCATAATTCTTATAAGTACTTTTTTCAATGATTGATTTAATACATCTATCTAAATCTTCTATATGGTCTTTTGTAGGGATTAATATAGAAACTAATGGTGTGCTCTCAAGTTCATATCTTATGTTATATATACCAAGATATTTTCCCATTTCAACAGTTCCCTTAATACCATTTCTATCTAAGCTATCTTGAATAGCATTTTTACCTGCTTCAAAAGCATATAACTTAGCTTCACCAGCTCCAGCAGTGGAGTTTTGATGAACTCTCCAATGATATACAACTTTAGGAATATGCACAATCTTCTTTGCTTTTTCCGTAGTTCTTAAAAATAAATCAAAATCTTGAGCTCCATCATATTCTTTTCTGAAGCCACCAACACTATCGAATAATTCTCTCTTCATAGTAGTAAAATGACATATGTAATTATTGCTTCTAAAAGTATCGATAGCAAAATCAGGTTTAAAATGTGGATCAAATCTTCTAGTCGAAGTTTCATCAGTTTTATCTTCATCAGTATATATAAAATCAACTTCTCTATCTTTGTTAATTACTTTAACAATTTCAAAAAGTGCATTAGGCATAAGTAAATCATCATGATCAAATAGTGCAATATATTCACCAGTAACAAGAGTTGCTGCTTCGTTTGTATTTCCTGATATACCCTTATTCTCATCTAAATATTTTATAGGTATCTTTGGATCCCCTTCATATCTAGCTAATACCTTTCTAGTTTCTTCGTTATTACTTGCATCAGCTATACACAACTCCCAATTTGTATAGGTTTGCTCATTAACTGATTCAATCATTTCAACTAAGAAATTCTCTGGGGTATTGTAAGTAGGAACTAATATACTTATTTTAGGCTCGTAATCAAATTTATAATCTCTTTGTCTGTCAATTTGCTCATTGGTGACATCATGGGTCTTTAGCCATAATTCATAGTTAAATCTGTTATCTTCAGTTTCCCTAGATTTATTAATAATTAATCTTATTAACGCCTTAAATCCGTCATTTTTCAATACCTTAGCTGCGTTCTTAATGTTAGATGGCTTAAATAACTTCAATATGAACTTTATAACTTTAAACGGTTTTTTGATTATTTTTAAGACTGGTCTTACAACTTTATCTCTGAATTTATAAACACCAGCCAAAACTTTCCAACCACTAGAATTGTATATCTCATCCAACCTATATGTGTATCTTTCAATAGCATCTTCAATTTCTTCACTTAGCTTTTCATAAGTGTATTTTACACAAGGTAAATCCCTTCTGCCCAACAGTAAAGCAATTTCTTTATCTCCATCGAATTCTACAATCAAAGTTAAATACTTATTAGAATGAGTAAGGATAGCTGGAAAATTGAACTCTATCCAAGAATCCTTACCTACCTCTCTAATATCTGTACATGTGCTTACGACCAATTCGTTTAATTCATTTGCCATCTTTAGGAGCACAAATCCTTTTTTTACACCCTTACAATCAATCTTAATTTTTAAGGACTTCATATTATGATTATTTACCTTAAAAGAATACGTATATGACGTTTTTCTAGATATAGTGTGCTTCTTTATATGGTCTTCACATATTACATGTTCCATATCGTTAATATAGAACGACTTACTAATATCTTTCTCTGCACTACTAGTTTTATTTTTCTTCTTATCCATGGTTCACCTCTGAAGTTAATTGTTTATTATTGATTTCCTATTCTATAATATAAGTCGATCATTTCGTCAGGCGTTCCTTCAATCATTTCTCCACCCTTTTTAATAAAAAATACTCTATCACAGATTTTTTTAACAGCACTCATATCATGGGAAACAAACACTATAGTTTTTTGTTGCTCCTTAAAGCTTAATATTTTGTTAATACATTTTTTTTGAAATGCAGCATCTCCTACTGCTAAAACTTCATCTATAACTAAAATATCTGGATTAACATGTATAGCCACAGAAAAAGCAAGTCTCATATACATACCCGATGAATAATTCTTAACTGGATTATTCATAAAATCTCTTAATTCAGAGAATTCTACTATTTCATCATATTTATCTGATATTTCTTTTTTACTTAATCCAAGAATAGAACCATATAAAAACACATTTTCTCTTCCTGTTAAATCCTGTTGAAAACCTGCTCCAACTTCAAGAAGAGCAGAGATACTACCATTTGTAGTTACTTCACCTTTATCTTGATATAATATTTTAGAGATTAACTTTAAAGTAGTACTCTTACCAGTACCATTCTGTCCTATTATTCCTACAGTCTCTCCTTTATTGATTTTGAAAGAAACATCTGTAAGAACTGGATATTCTTCAACCTCTAAAGGAGCTCTTCTCAGGAGCTTTCCTATAAATTTTTCCTTAATGGAATATGATTTATTTTTAAAGATTTTAAAACTTTTACTAACATTCTTAAATTCTATAACCACCATTTGCTTTACACCCCAAATTATATTTCTTCTGCGAATACTTTTTCAATTTTTATAAATGACTTATATCCTACAAATAGTGTAACAAAAGCTATAAGTGCCATAGCTAATAAATAATTGTAGCTTATTCTATCATACATAAGTGTATCTCTTATACTTTGTATAGGATAATACATAGGGTTAAAATAAAATAACCATTTTAATTCTTTGGCTTGGTCCACAGTGTAAACAACTGGTGTTAAATAAATCCAAGCCATAAACACTACTTCTACAAAATGAAATATATCTCTATAGATAACATCTAGCGATGATAAAAGTAAAACTAGTCCATAGGTAAATATGAAAAATAATAATAATACTATAGGCAACAATAATAAATGCGGTCCTATATGTATTTTGGATATAAATAGACCTAAAAATACAATAACTAATGTTATTAAATAATTTATCATATTAGTTAAGACCATTGAAAAAGGAATAATTTCTCGTGGAAAATAAACTTTTTTAACTAACTGAGCATTATCGATTATACATCTTGTACCACCAATTATAGAAGCCTGGAAAAATGACCACGGTAATATACCTGTTAATATGTACATTGAGAAATTTTCAATATCCTGTTTCATAATAAATTTGAAAGCTATCGTATATACAACCATCATCATCAATGGGTTTAATAATGACCATATAAATCCTAAAGCTGAATTCTTGTATTTGAGTTTTAAATCTCTAGACGTAAAATTCCATATAAGTTCTTTATAATTTCGAAGTTCTTTAATCCTCTTAAACATCTTCAATCTCCTTCTATTCTCCATTTATCTACATTTTTCGTTTCACATAAATAAGAAATCCATTAATATCATTTTCAAACTATTATTCTCCATAAAACTACATATGATATACCCTCATAAAAGTAGATATTTTTAAACAAACCACTTATATAATACACCATTGTTAGGCTTGGAACAACCAGTATATGTGTTTTTCTTCATTTCATTATTTTGTATACGCTTTCACAATATTTTTTACTATATGGTTACTAAAATTTTCTACCAATCCATATGTCAATTGAGTTCCTTGGTTTTAATCTTCAACTCAAAATTTATATTTTTTAACATAAAATAACCTTTAGTTTAAGTAGAGATCTCTTAAACTAAAGGTTACTAAAAAATCACAAAATCTATTATTGATTGCTTAAACTATTTGCTATACCTTGACATTTAGAAAGAGCTGAATCAACCACCCTTAAAGCATCTTGAATATCCTGTCTATTTTGTGGCTTTTCAGCAGTGTCAATAGCACTTTGTAAAGATTGTCTCGCAGTATTTAAATTATTACAAGAATCTTGAACTAGTCCTCTAGCATTCTTTTGCATTTTTATGCCCTCCTAATCAGAAATAATCTTTAGAACAATTTTATTATCTCTCATTAGTAGATTAAAATTCATGGTATATATTTCATCTAATTTTCTAAGCAGACTATATATTTTCGATAATTTTTATACATTAAATCTATATATTATTGATGACTTTAATTTAGATTTTAATGATGACATATATATAAGTTCCGTTATTGAAACTACATCAAGATTCTAGATGGATATTGAAAAATCAATATAACCTATGAAGAAATTTTATTGGAACGTATATATACTAAATATAAAATCCTATTTTTATATCATAGGAATTTGCCAATCTATAGGTTCCATTCCTTTGCTTTTTAAAAACTCATTGGTTTTGGAAAAATGCTTACACCCAAAGAAACCTCTTGAAGCTGACAATGGACTTGGATGTACTGTGGTTAATATTAGATGATGTTTATTTGTTATAAATTTCAACTTTTCTTTTGCTGGGTTTCCCCATATTAAGAATACTATTGGCTCTTCTCTTTCATTTAAAAGCTGAATAATTTTATCCGTTAACAATTCCCATCCCTTACCTTTATGAGAATTAGGAGAATTTTCTCTTACAGTTAAAACTGCATTTAAAAGTAATACTCCTTGTTTTGCCCAAGGCACTAAGTATCCATTATTGGGAATAAAACATCCCAAGTCAGAATTCAGTTCCTTATATATATTTACAAGTGATGGTGGAGTCTTAACTCCAGGTTTTACAGCAAAAGCCATGCCAAAGGCTTGATTTGGTCCATGATATGGGTCCTGTCCCAAAATTACTACTTTAACATCTTTATACGCAGTGGTCTTAATTGCCGTAAATATGTCATGTTTGTCTGGATATATTGTATGTGTCTTATATTCCTCAACTAAAAATCCCCTAAGTTTTTTATAATAATCTTTTTCAAATTCGTCCTTTAACAATTCGTCCCAATCATTATTTATATTCACCATAATTTATCATTCTTAAAGATCATACATAACTTAATTTCACATTAAGCTACCAGTCGACCTTTTATCTCCTTTCTTTTGAACTTTATTTTTAAATCTTAATTCTTCTTTTATATCTTAACCATTCTTTTTATAAATACTAACAACTAAAAGTCCCATCTATAACTGAACCAACTTGTGGTAAAGTTTCTCTTAGCTGCCACTAGTATCTTTTAAAGCTTTTCTACGATTAACACAACGCTTATATGCAGCATATCAATTGATATTTGGCCCCTTGCGTTTTTCATAAACTTCCATAGTTTATACACTTTAATACAATAACATATCTTTTATTCCATTAATAGTATTTATCATAATGAAATTTCTATTATCCGTTGCATTATAACAATCTATATTTTTCCTTTATACAAAACTAGACGGCCTAGATATTTTCAAGAAGCCCTCATTTTCAAACTGGCAATTAGGATAACACTAAGTTATTAAATAATATAAAATAAAATTACATAACTAAATAAAGAGGCAAGCCACTTTTTATGTCGCTTGCCTCTTTTTACGCTACGTTATTGATTTTATGCAGTAACTATTCTATTGCTGCTTTTACTATTCAAAATCATTTCTTCTTCAATTTCAAGCTTATCAACCTTATGCTGCTTCCTCATAAATACAAGTGCTATTAAGAAGCTTAAAAGGTCTGAAACTGGATATGCATACCATGCACCAACTACACCGAAAATTTCTACCATAATAAACGCTAATGGTATAAATAATATAAGTTGACGTAATATAGATAAAATAAATGATTCTTTTACCATAGCTTTTGCTTGATAGTAATATATTGATACATAATAAGTTGCTAATATTGGGAATATCATAACAACCTTTCTAAAAGCATCTGCAGTATATTCTATTATCTCTATATCACTTACAAATATTCCGATAAATTGCTTTGTAAATATCATAGTTATTACCCATACTATTGTTGAGCTTACGGTAGCAGCAATCATAGCAAGATCTAAAATCTTTTTAACTCTTGCTTTGCATCCCGCTCCAATATTGTAAGCTGCTATAGGTTGCATTGCAGAACTGATACCGATAACTGTAATAAATAAGAACATGGAAATCTTTGTTATAAGTCCAATAGCAACTATTGGCATGTCTCCACCTATAGCCCCTAATAAAACATTTAAGATTACTGAAACTATTGCATCAGATATTTCAATTATAAAGGTAGAAAATCCTATGAAAACTATAGTCTTGATTATTTTAATTTCCGCTTTTATCACAAATTTTAATTCTAAGGTTTCCTTAGCTTTTAAAAATACATGCAGAACATATACAAACGCTAATGTTTGAGATACTACTGTGGCTACAGCTACACCAGCTATTCCAAAATGGAAAACTCTTGTAAGTAAATCACAAATAAGAGTATTAAAAACAATTCCCACTATATTGCTTACTAAAACTATTCTAGTATTTCCGAAGGCTGTAAGAATATATGACATTACCGTGGCTAAACCTTGAAAAATTACTCCAACTAGAATAATAGAAATGTACGTCTTAGCATAAGGGAAAATATTTTCTGTTGAACCAAGCATTATTATTAATTTGTCTATAAATACAAAGGCAGCTATAGCTAATACTAAAACAACCACAGTTAATATCATCAACGCGTTTGGTATTATTTTATTAATTTTTTCTTTATCATTCTCTCCTAAAGTTCTAGCTACGTAGGTGCAAGTACCGATTGAAACTAACATTGCTATAGCTGTAAAAAATCTTTGAACAGGGAAAGCTATGCTTATTCCACCTACACCTAGAGCCCCTACTGCGTGTCCTACGAATATAGAATCAACTAAGTTATACAGTTCTGCAACCAGCCAAGAAAGTACTGCTGGAAATGCAAACATAAATAACAATTTACCTATGTTTCCCGTTAAGAATTCATCATTACTCTTGCTGGTCTTATTACCTGCTAACATTTTTTTCACCTCAATCACTTTTCAGATATTGAATTACAATGTAAAATCTTAACCTTTTGCATTTCTTAAAATTCATTGTTACTTATATATAACAATAATTTTATATTAATTTAACCTGTTGTGCTAACAGATAAGTTTTCATTAATAGGATATTTATTCCATATATTTGAGCAGACTTCTCCTAATGAAGATGTCGCCAAATCCTTAGGAATTATTATCCAAATATTAATGTCTTAATCTTTGCTGTATCTATACCTATATTTAAGATTTTATTTATAAAATAACAAAGATTATGAGCTAATATTTTATTTACTATTCTTGTAGCAAAGCCCCAAGTTGACTTTGCAAGAACCCTCTGTATATTCAATTGCTCGGAGAGCTGAGAAAAAGTGGTTTCTATTCTACGACGAGCCTTGAATATGAGTTGCCTAAGTGGTTTTAAAAGTTTAATTTTACTGTTATTACGACTTATGGTTAGAAGATTAATATCCATTATCTCTTTTAATTGCGAAGCAATCTTTTGACCTATATAGCCTTTATCGCCTATTAGTGTATTAACAACTGAATTATCTATAAGTTCCCAGACTGCGTCTCTATCATCAATGTTTGCAGCAGTAATAGAGAAGTCTGTGATATAGCCATCTAAAGCAACTAATGCATGTAATTTGAAGCCGTAATATGTCTCTTTTTTCGAAGCGCATCGCCCGTAGGCAGCCTTCGGCTTAAATGACTTATGAAAGTGAGCTCTACCAAATTTACACACAGGAATAGGCATACTATCTACAATTCTTATTCGATCATATTGATAGTTAAGAAATTTCATAAATTCCTTACGTATTGCATCTGTGACTCGAAATAAGGATTTTCTTACTCTATGAAATCTTGTTCTACTACAAAAATTAGGGAACAGATCTCGTAAGTTTTTAGAACAAAACCCAAACCAAGCTTTTTCAGAGTCAATGGTTAAGAGTTCGCCTACTAAAGATAAAGTAATGATTTCGCTATCAGACATTACTGACTTATCAATATTGCGACGGTTCATAATAAATGCTGGAGTTACCTTTTGGTAAAAATCATCAATTATAACATAAGTGACAACAATAAAATCTTTTAAGTTGTTTATTGTTATGATAAAATCTTTATTAAACTCTGGCATATAAGTTAGCCTCCTATCATTAGATTAGTCGTGTTTTTTAATGATAGGTTAGCAAATATGCTGGAGTTTTTCTATTTGTAAGTATTGCCAACGTATTTAACTAGCACAACGAGTTAATTTAAGATTTCACCTTGCAACTCTTTAATATCATTATAGTCTTTTTTAAAAATGTTAACATCCACAGCCTTGCTGATTAAAAAGTACACTTTTGCTTAATTATTTTTTTACAAAATAATAGAAACAGCAAAAAAGCACCTTAATAAAGATGCTTTTGTACTTTTTGAAGGGTAATTAATACCGCCCCATACCCATTAATAGTATTCAAAATGTTAAATATAGGCTTCTTCTTTGTAAAATTCAAAGAAATACGTGGAAAAGAAATTCTGTGTAACACATCTAGTTCTTCATCACTTAATCTTCTTGGTCTTCCCATAGCAATCCAATTATTATAGGCTGAGCCAATATCCTCACCGATTTCGTAGCTCGTAATTTTATAATCCTGTGGTAAGTTTCTTAAGGTTAAAGAGATTTGTCTTTCCGTTAAGTTCTTCTTTCCTTTTTCCTTTGAGAGATTTTCAATGGTTATAAGATTATCGAGGTCCTCAGTATAACTATAAAGCAATATTTGATAATCCTCTTCATTTTTTGTTATAACATAGCCTTCACCCTTTTCTATAAGCATAGCTCCGAGTCTTGATAAAAAGTAATATGCATAATAGGATGCTTTTCTAATTCCATGAAGAGTCATTATTCCAGGAGCTCCAAAGAAAAGCTCATTGCTCATAATAGAATTTTCTTCTACCGTATCATAGGCTTTTAAAAACAACATATCGTTTTGGCTATGTATAAAGTTATGAATAATATAAGGAACCATATACGCAGAGTCAAAGATACCTCTAACGGTTGTGTCCTCCTCAAAACTATCTCTTATTATATTCTGAAGCTGATACTTTTCTAGAATCTCATCTGTTGCTTCGATAAATTCCTCTGGAAGATTTGTGGCTACTCTAAACCTCCACCCCTGAATTTCCTCTATTCCATATAAGTCTGAAAAATATAGAATAAAGCTTTCTATAAGCTTTATAAACATATCTTTACTTTCCAATTCCCTATCTAAAATAATTATTGGCTTCATATCTATATCCAAAAGAAATTCCATAAGCTTCTCAACTTCATTCCAATTTAAAAATTCTAGCTTTTCATTAAAATATACTCTCATATCCTTATGAAAAAGATACTGAACAATTCCATAGTTAAACTTCATATTTGATTGAATATTTTTAACGAAGCCTTGTTCTTTTTCTTTTAAAAGCTCTATGGCATCGCCAAGGTTTATAACCTCGCTCCATACCTTTGGAAAAGCTTCTGCTTCTTTTTTTAAATCTGCATAGATTTTGATTATCTGCTTCTTATAATTAAATCTATCATAGTCTTCTAGATATACAGATAGATATTCCAAGGCTTTTTCTAAATTGCAAAGGGAATATTCCTTTGTTTTCTCATATAGATCCTCAGACAAATAATATTTTTTCCTATACTGCAAAGGAGTAATGTTATATAGTTGCTTAAAATATTTATTGTAATACCTAGTATGTGAAAATCCTACCTCCTCTGAAATATCAGAAATTGTCTTATCACTATCTAAAAGAAATTTAATAGATTCATTTACCCTTGTTGTATTTAAAAAATCTATAAAATTGGTCCCAGCCATATTCTTAATTTCATGAGATAAGTAATAAGAACTTAGGAATTCTCTACTTGCAATATCTTGAAGACTTATCTTATTCATATAATTATCGTGTATATATTTAGTTATTCTATGATATCTTTGAAATTGTACTTGATTTTCTATAGCAACCTCTTCATCATAAGTAAGGTAATGAAAATTATTTAAAAGATGAAATAGAAGTTTAACTAGTTGTTCTTCAACTTCCTCATCATAATCCTCTTCCTGCTGCACAGCTTCGCAAGCTAATATAGCTAGAAATTTTCTTAGTTCCTGATATTTGTCTTCTTCCTGTATCCCCTCATCTGAAGAATTAGTATAAAAATATATATTTTTTACATCATTAAAATACTTTTCAAAGAAGTCCAGATGTATTTTGAAAACTAATATTAAATTATCCTCATCCTCTGAATATACTCTATGAGGCTCATCTGCATTTATAATTTCTATTTCTCTCTCGCAAAGCTCATAGATTTCAGACTCTATCTGTACAAAAAATCTACCCTTCAACACAAATAGTATCTCCAAGCAGTTATGCCAGTGAAGAGGATAAGATTTTACACTCTGCAATTTTACTGACATAGGTAAATGCTCCATGTAGGTTATGTATTCTCTTCTCATATGTACTCCTTTAATACTATTATAAAATTCATGCTTCACTCTCTTTAAATTTATCATGTAGGAAAATTTAAAACAAGAGATATTATCTCGTATTAACTAATATATCCAACCATAAAAAAATCTTAATGAAAACTCCCCTTAATATTAGGTAAAATTTATTGTGTACGATATAATAAATATACTTTGAATATTTATTCAAAAAATTGGTGAACTTTATTAACTATATGTCTCACTAAACAAACAATTACTAACTAAAGATAAGTTCAATTTTTAGCTTACGCATTAATATTTTGTGATAAAAAAATCTAAAAAACCTTAAGAATTAATCTAATTTTTTTAATATACTTATAAGAAATAATATGCATAAATCTTGTCAAAGTCGAATTTTGTCTATAGAATATCAAATAGACTTATAAAATCGGACAAGTATTTTTAGCAAATTATAAACAACTCTTAGTTATTTATGAGGTTATTGTGGTTTTGGCCACGCGCAAAAGGTTAATTTAAGCAAAAATAATTGGAGGGACTATTTCTATGAAAAATACAAAACGTAAATTTAAAAGCATCCGAACGAAACTCATATTTAGTATTTTTTTAGTAAGCTTTATACCTATTATACTTCTAGGAATTAGCTCTTATGAAATAACAAGAAGTAAATTAACAGAAACCTTTAAATCATCAACTATTGAAACAATGAGTGAAATAAACAGAGAAATCACTACGTATCTTGATGGATTAGATAATGTAATTAATATGCTTACGACAAATAAATCTTTAAAAAGTATTACTAAAGATCCTTCAAATAAAGATAATATAGAATATCTTTTTAAAAACTTAAAAGACAATAATAATAATATTTCATCTATTTTTATGGCTACAGAGGAAAAAAAATTATTATCATATCCAGCTAGCAATGCTAGTACTAATTCTGAAGTTACTAAAAACGATTGGTATACAGCTGCAATGTCAAACAGAGGAAACATCGTATACAGTAATCCATATATCTCTGCTTCTACAGGAAAAACTGTGGTTTCAATGTCTAAAACTATAGATTACGAAGGACTTGTTATAGGTGTTGTAGGCATGGAAATAGATTTTGATAGATTATCTGGCAACATATCTTTAATAGAACTAGGCAAAGAAGGCTTTATTTACATCACCAATGTGGATGGAATAATGCTAGCTCATCCAGATACAACACAGCTTGGAAATACTGATATTACAAACTCTCCAATTTGGGAAGATATACAGTCAGAGGAAAGTAACTTTAAGCAATATGACTCTAATGGTGTAGAAAAATTCGCATTTTTCACTACAAATCAAAAAACTAAATGGAGAATTATCGGTACTATGGATGCTTCTGAACTTTTAGATAACATAAAAAAACTACGATATATACTAATTTTTTCTATTTTTGCATTAACTATATTGTCTTCTTCAGTAGCTCTAGTAATCAGTAACAAAATGAGCAGAAATATAAATAAATTGAAAACTGCCTTTAGTAGTGCTTCAGAAGGTGACTTAACTGTATCTACGTCAATTTCCTCAAAGGACGAGTTTGAGGAATTAAGTAATGACTTCAATACTATGATTAGTAAAATTGCAAAGCTAATGGATCGAATTCATCTTTCCTCTAATACAGTTTTAGAAACCTCTGCAACCTTAGTTAATATATCAGAAAATACAGCCTATGCTCTTGATGAGGTAAGTAGATCAGTTGAAGATATCTCACAAGGTGCTGTTGAACAAGCGAATAATTCATTAAATAGCGCTGCAGAAATGACTACCCTCGCAAAAGGTATTGATGAAATTTCAGACTTAACTTCAGATATGAATGACATTTCCTTAAATACTCAAACCCTGAGTAAAAAAGGAGTATTAATGCTTGAAACACTAGTAAATAAAACCAACGAAACCCTTAAAGTCTCAAAGGAAGTTAATACTTTGGTATTATCTATGGATAATAGTACAAAAGAAATTAATGAAATTTCAAATACCATATCTGAAATTACTGAAAGAACAAATCTTTTATCTTTAAACGCTTCTATAGAAGCAGCAAGAGCAGGTGAAGCTGGAAAAGGTTTTGCAGTGGTTGCAAATGAAATAAGAAACCTTGCAGAACAATCAGAAGAAGCAGCTGCAAAGATAAGAAAAATAATAGACTCTATACAAAAGAAATCTACTGTTGCAGTATCAGCTATGGAGACTTCAAATGTTACAATTTCTGAGCAAAAATTAGCAGTTGATAGAACAGAATCTATATTCCATGAAATAATAGCCTCAATCGATTCACTTATAAATTCTGTTACAAAAACAAAACTATCTATAGATGAAATAAACTCAAAGAAAAATTTAGTTCTTGAAAATATCGAACAAACATCAGCAATATCAGAAGAAGCTGCTGCTGCTACAGAAGAAGCTAATGCTGCAACGGTGGGAATCTCGGAAACCATGAAGGATTTAACAACTTTTTCTGATAAGTTACAAAAAATTTCTATAGAATTGCAACAATATATTAGCGTATTTAAATACATTAAATAATCAAAGCTGCACATTGATACAACTTGAAATCAATGTGCAGCCTTTCTTTACGCCTATATTTATTTTTCATATAAATTCCAATAATGTTTCTATGTTAAATACATATACCATTTATGTAATCAATGTAGATTTTTAATCAGAACATATATATCTGAAACATAAGCTTTTAAATTTATATTATTCCTTAATTAACTTTAACTTTTCTAATCTACTTAACTGTTTTATAGCATATTCTCTTCTCTGAGCGTCTCTCTTATCTTGATATTCTTCAAAATATACTAACTTAACTGGTAGCCTTGTCCTAGTATACTTAGCTCCTTTTCCACTGGAATGAGCCTTAACCCTATTTTCTAAATTCGTAGTCCATCCAGTATAAAGAGAATCATCAGAACATCTTAATATATAAACATAATTCATAGTTTCCCTCAAAATATTTAATAATAAGCTTATGTTAGGAACAAAAGTGAGTTTTTATTAACTTCAAAATTCTTCTTTATGCTTCCTTCAATTCCTTTTTAAAAGTACTCCAGGTTTTATAAGTGTAGAAAACTAAAACTAACAACAATGATATTATAACAATTTTATTAATAGCAGACTTTTCATAACTCTCGCCTAAAAGACTACATAAAGTCACAAAAGGTATATGAGTTGCAATCAATATAGTTACAAACTTCCTATAACTGTAGCCAAATATCGAAGAAATAAAACATATTACATCTAGTGGAGCAACTGGGCATAACATTCCTACAACTAAAAATTTATCCCTATATTTCTCCATCAGTCTCATTATATCTCCATGCTTACGATATAAATACCCATTGGCTTTTTCTCCCACATAGTATTTTCCTATAAAAAACACTATACTTTCGCTAATTATCATAGCAATCATCGATAATACAAACCCCTTAACGGGCCCAAATATAGTTCCACCTAGGACAATTAATACAGCACTAGGAATGAACACTATAATCCTCGCAACAGATATAAGCATAAAAATTATTGTAGCTTTATGCTGGTGTTCCAAAAGTATTCTTCTTATTTTGCTTGCATCAGTTGTAATTAAGCCTGCCTTATATAAAAATGTAACCATGGCTATCCAGATTACTACAATGGCAATTTTCTTCCAATCAAATTTCCTCATATCAGTTTTCCCCTATTTATTTTCTCTTTCTATTCATCTATTTTTCTTCTTTAAAAAATCATTAATAAAAATGTATACTAATAAAAGAATACCGTAAAACTTAAGTAAAAGGAAGTTTTTTATTAACAAATTAATCATTATTAATGCCGTTGATCATTTATATATTTACTAAACCATTAGTTAATATTTATAATATATATGTTACTATTAAAAATATATATTGGTCTTATCACTAGTACATAAATTTATTGTAGAAACTTTATTTCAACTTACATATATATTGTACTTAATGGCGCTTAATACAAGTTTCTTTACATTTAAAGATTTTTTAAAATACTCTTCTTACAATATATTTACCTAGATTCGCAATAAATTCTATATCTAAAAATGCAACTTAGAAAAGGATGATTCAATATGAGCAAACAAAAATTACTGACTTTACTTTCTGTAATAATTTCACTACCTATATTTCTTTTTTATAGTAAAATCATAGGTGTCTTAATTTTCATTCTACTTTTAATATATACAAACTTCCCTTCTATACTTATGTATAGAGCAAATTTGCATTATACCCAAAAGAATATGCATAAAGCTCTTAGCTTATATAAGCTTGCCTATTCCTCATGGCACGCTCCAGATAAAATGAAAATTTCATACGGTTATCTGTTAATAAGGATGGGCAATTTAGAAGAAAGTGATGCTGTTTTAAGTAAGTTTAAAAATAAAACCCTTAACCCTACAGATAAATTATCTTGGAAGTTAAACTATTCTTTAGTGTTATGGAAAAAAAATAAATTAGATGAAGCTATTAATCTTTTAATGGAAGAATACAACCAAAAGAAAAACACCACTTTGTATCAAAACTTAGGATATTTTCTTCTTTTAAATAAAGATTACGATAAAGCACTAGAATTTAATTTAGAAGCATATGAATATAACGATTCTGATGCTAGTATATTAGATAACCTCGCTCAAAGTTATTACTTCAAAGGCCAGTATTCAAAAGCTTTAGAAATATATGATAAATTAATCCCTATGACTCCTACTTTTGTTACAGCATATTATTATTATGCTATGACCTTAAGCAAAGAAAGCCGAACTGAAGAGGCTTTAGGGATGCTAAATAAAGCTTTAGAATGTAACTTTTCATATTTGAGCAACGTTTCAAAAGAAGATGTAGAAAAATCCATTTATGGAATAAATTCTATATAAAACAAATTAAGAGCTATCCCTATTTCATTTTTATGAATTAGAGATAGCCCTTTTTAAATTACAGAATCAATTTATTAGTGAAGCTATTAAGTGAAAACTTGCTAAACTTATCATTAACAAGAAATTATTCAGCTGATAATTCTTCCTCTATCTTATCTAAAACCTTAACTTCATAGTACATTATAAGATATCCTGCAATTGATGTTGCAAATAAGAACAAAACATTATTAACTCTTGTAAGTACTAGAAAAATAGCTACTATAGTTAACCAATTCAGCATTGTAATATCAAATCTTTTGAAAGTGTATTTAATTGATAACTTTATAACATCAGATACTTTTAAATAAAATCTTGATATAATAGGAAATGCATATAACCCAATAGAACCAATGATAAAAGCTGCTGCCATTATAAGATATTTAAATATAACAGGTAATTCTGTAGTATTTAAATAAAGCAAATCTATATAAATAACGCTTAACACAACTAATTGAAAAAGCCAAAAGAATAATGACTCCCAGAAATTCCTCTTATAACCTTTGAAAAATTCTTTAGTAACATTTACTTCCTTATCCCTTACCAATTTACCCATAACTGTGAACATAGCTGAAAAAGCTGGTCCTAAAGGAATTAGGCATATAAAAAGAAAAACATTTATTCCAGTTACTTCTGTGTTTCCTAGTGCAAATATATTTATAATCATAGGTATATTTACAATTACAAAATATGCATTAGCTAAAAGAAACCACCAAACATAATTACAAATCTTATATACCGCACCATTAAAAAAACCTCTTTTACTCTCCATCGTTTACACCCCTATTTTAATAATTACTGCTCTAAAAACCACTTTAACATTTTAGTGGCCTCTTCCTTTCGATTTGAAGTTGATATTATAGCAAACACCTTATCCCTACTATCAATATTCATAGTTTTCAAATATTCATTACCTTCAGCATTTATTGCATAAGTTCCTTCACCTGAAGAAGTTGTGCCTTTTATCAACTTATTACCTATGGTACTAAAATCAAGTTCTTCTAAATCATCAAGTTTTAAAAGAACTTCACTCTTTAACAATTCATTATAAAAAGTCTTATTTGAAATGATTAAATCGATTTCACCAGTGGCTATTTGAACTTGCAATTTACTTATATATTGTGATACATTTTCTCCTGTACTTTCAATCGGATATACACCTATATCCACTTGTTGTTTTTTTGAATTTGCTACTACGACCTTGTTCATTTCTTCTTGCAGATCAATTCTTTTATCATCTAATACTTGATTTGATAATATAGTAATATTTCCGATTATTTCTTTTGTGTGAGTTTTATCGTATATAATATAAGATACAAAAACAATTGCAAATATAACTGCAAATATATGTAGTTTATAATATTCCCATATATGCTCCCGTTTTTTCTTAAACGACATATTTTTAAATTCCATAGAATCTCCTCCTAGCTTAATATGCTATTAAATTTAATTATATCATAGGTTTTTTTTTGGTATACCTATATTTTTTCACTACATTTATAGGTCAATTTATTTAATTTATCTACCTTTAACGCTAAAATTAAATTTTAGAATAACTTTTTAAGAATGAAAAGAATCGATCATATAATATGTTTATATATATTTTACACCATATAAAATATATTTCTTTAAAAATATATAACCTAAAATGTAAAAAAACTAAACTTAATGGTGAATTGTAACACGAGTTTCCCATTTGTAGCCCAAGAATCCCATTTTGAAAATGAAGTTCTCCTTTTGTAAGCGAAAGTCCCATTTTGAAAACAAATATCCAATTTTGTAATCCAAAATCCCGGTTAACATACTGTTTTTTCAGGAATTTTGCTATAATTATCTTACTGACATTTAAAAAAGTGCATGCCAAATAGAAGGTCGATCTTCGGTCGATTTTTTGTAATCGGAAAATCCACCCCTGCTGTAGTCATATATAAGGTAAGGTTTGCCGGTAGCCACTACTTATTTATATGTTATTTTTTTGAGAAGTGCTGGTTTTAGAATGATTTCCTCAGCTGCTACTGAGAAACAATCTAACCTGTGTAGTAAATCTTCTCCATAGTAAAAGCTGAACGCCTGGAATGGACTCCTGTTGTTCAGCTTTTTTCTTTTGTATGAATTTATATGGTTCATCATAAGACATATGTCTTTTTGGTCTAAAAGCTCAAAAGTAGTCCCTTTAGGGAGAATTCTTCGAACTAACTCATGATTTACCTCTATGGAGCCCTTTTGATAAGGGCTGCTTGGATCACAATAAAACACATAAGTTCTTCTAAGTCCATCAGGTCCAAATTCAATGGCTTTCGGATTGGAGAACTCACTGCCATTATCCGTAAGGATGACTGGAAACAAATTCTTAAACTCTGTTTTTCCTATTACCTGATAAATATGTTCAAAAACATCAATAACCGACTGTGAGGTATTTGAATCACGCACGAACGCCAACATAAGACTAGTATTCACAAAGTGAATGGTTAATAGGACATTTCCACCTTTGCTTCCTATAACGGAATCCATTTGTACAATAGAAAGCTCTGGATTCTTTTCCATAAAGGCTTGAAAATCTTTGTAATTCCGGCCTATACGGCATCCTTTATCAACTTTGAATTCTGATTTCTTGTAGCGTGGTCGATATTTTACCTTGCGTGGTAAGTCAATGTTTCGTACATCAAAGAGGCATGCATCTATGTAGTTATAGAGTGTCTTTTCACTACACATGAGCTCATTTATATGATCGATATATATCTGGTGTATCGATTGACCTTGTTTAATCAGTGGTGAAATCAAAGTATTCAGTCTTGCAAGCTCCGCTTCACTTGAGAGAATTCCACTCCTTGCATCTGATATGTTTTCTTCAAAGGCGGTCTGGGCATCATCTGCATAATACATCATTTTTTTAAGAGTACATCTGTTAAGCTGTCCACACCCATTACAAACATAAGGTGGTTTAAAACTACTTGAACAGATTTCTTCTTCAAACTCTGAACAAAGATCATTGCAGTTGCGACAAATCTTACAGTACTGTGCTGAAGGATGAGTACACTCTTCTTTTTTGCATATACGTTTTAGTTTGCAGCTTGAGCGGCGTTTACAGGTATTGTATGGCCACCCACTGTATCCAGTTTTTATTTCAGTTGCATGCTTTTTTATCTCCTTGGCGATAGTAGTACGATCTTTCTTAACTATCTTGCCAATTGCTCCAAAAGAAAGATTTTCTTTTAAACACGCCTGAATATCAAGGCGTTCTTCGTAAGTTAAATATTTAGACATGATTATCTCCTTATCCGCCACCAGCATAACAAGGATAGCAATCATGTTAAACTATTTCAATCATCAAACAAAAGAAGACCAACCATTAACATTGATTAGTCTTCTAGCATTACTATTTGTAAAGGAAAAATCTATACACCCTTTATCAATACAAACTATATTAATCCTACTAGAAACAAGCCTAATATCATGGATTTTCATTTTACAATTAAGGAACTAAACTTAATATTAATTTATTCTTCTCCTCTTATATGTTATGATTATGAAGAATATACATTATATTATAATATATGGAAGGAGTTGATAATTTGAAGACTATTTTGATCACTGACTCCTGTTGTGATCTTCCATTAGAATATATACGAAGTTCAAATATCCAACTTTTAAAACTTAGTGTTTTTCTAAAAGGACAAGAATTCTTTGATGATCTAGGTGAAACTTTTGATTCTAAAGCTTTCTATGATAAAATGAGGTCAGGCGAAACTGCAACAACCTCACAAATTAATGTTAATTGTTTTCTAGAAGAATTTGAAAAATGGATAGATGATGGCTATCATGTTATATACATTGGATTTTCTTCTTCCCTTAGTGGTTGTATTAACAGTTCCATTATAGCCAAAAACATGATTTTAGAGGATAATCCAGAAGCCAATATAGAAATCATTGATACAAAAGCTGCTTCTTTAGGTGAAGGCCTCTTGGTATACTATGCTTCGGAAATGCTTAAAACTGGAGCTTCTTCTTCAGAAATTGTAAAATGGATAAATGACACTATTCCTAAGGTTAACCATTGGTTTACTGTAGATGATTTAAATCATTTAAAAAGAGGTGGCAGAGTTTCTTCAACTGCTGCTACTATAGGGACATTACTTAATATAAAACCAATTCTCCATGTTGATGATGATGGTAAACTTATACCTATATCGAAGGTTCAAGGAAGAAAAAAGTCTATTAGATTTTTACATGAAAAACTTAAAGAAAAAATTATTAATAGTTCAATACAAACTATTTTTATTAGTCATGGTGATTGTATAGAAGATGCTGAAATGCTAAAAGCATTAATATTAAAAGATCATAAAGTTAAAAACGTAATCATAAATCCAATAAGTGCTGCTGTCGGAGCTCATTCTGGACCAGGAACTGTGGCATTATTTTTCATCGGAGATAACAGATCTTAAGAAATTATTAAATAGATATTCCATAAAGACTCTTAAGTTTTTGGTAACTTAAGAGTCTTTTGTAATCAACCAAATATTAAAATCATATATAATCCTTGATAAAAAATCCCCATAGGTTATATTGATTTCTCAATATGTCTATAAAGCTTTGATGAAATTACAGTAAAAAATTCTACTTAAAATACATTGAGTTTTCAATACTTCCCTAGAATCTTGATGAAGCTTAAATAATGTAACCTATATAGTTATATTGTTATTAAAAAATAAAGGCATTACAGGCAACAATGCAGCTCCTATCACGGAAGCATTAGCCTTTAATTTTGTAAACTCAATCTTGCAATCCTTCGCTGTAAAGAAAGCATTTGGTTTATACACTTTTTCATTCAATGCTTCCTTTATATAATCCTCATAAAAGGCTATTTCCCCGCCAATTACTATTTTATCTGGATCCATAATAAGAATTATATTTTTAATTCCTTCTGCCAAATACTCTAAATACTCATCTACCACTTTTTGAGTTTTATAATCTTCATCAAGTTCCATGAATATTTCACTAATATTTCTTCTCTTCAATCCAGTATCTTTATTATATGTTTTTAATAGTGCTTTTGAAGATGCGTAAACTTCCCAACAACCATTTTTACCGCAGGCACAACTCTTACCATCCTTTACAATAGTCATATGCCCCCACTCACCAGCACGCTTATTTGCTCCTTTATACAGTAAGCTATTAAATACTATTCCCGTACCTATACCTTCTGTAATAGACACAAAAATCAGCTTACTATTACTCTTATCTGGATATACAAAATATTCAGCATAAGCTGATGCGTTAGCTTCATTTTCAATATATACTGGACAATTAAAATCGTAATTTTTGAAATCAATGTTCTTAATTCCTAGATTAATAGCATTTTCTAAGATAAGAGTTTTTTCATTCACAGTACCTGGAAGTGAAAAACCTATACCAAGAATCTTATTTTCATCAATAGATAGTTCCTCACAAACATTTTTTTGAAACTCTTTTACAGCTTCTATTATATAGTCAATAGATTGTAGTTCTTCATCTATACTAATAGAGACTTCCTTTATTATTTCAAAGTGTAAGTTAGTTAAAACCATTCTCACGTAATCCTTTGTTATAACCACTCCCATTGAGTATCTAGAATCCGGTAAAAATTTCACTATAACTGGTTTTCTACCGCCAGTAGATTTTCCAACTCCAGCTTCTTCCACAAATCCAAGTTCTATAAGTTCATTTATATTTGTAACAACTGTTGGAATACTAATTCCTAGTTTCTTTGCAATATCATGCTTTGTTAATTGATCATGTCTATAAAGAAGATACAATACATTATTTTGATTAATTTTTTTTATAGTTTCTTGATCTAACTTTTTTATTTTTGTCAAATTTCTCACCACTTACTTTTACTTTTTACGACATATTATTATACTATATACTTATAATAATTTGCATATAGAGATATTTTTTAATTTTACTTTATACTTTCAAGTATATCTTAATTTCTTAAGATATCATAATGAACTAAAATTATCTCATAATACTATTGTAATAACCATGAATTTAACTATAAAATATTATAGTATATACAAATGATTAAGAGGTGAATATTATGAAAGAAATAATAGTAGCTGGAGGCTGTTTTTGGGGTGTTGAAGAATTTTTCTCAAGAATTCCTGGTATTTTAGATACAGAAGTAGGCTATGCAAATGGAGTTACTGAAAATCCTACCTATGAGGACGTTTGCAAAAACAACACTGGTTTTGCAGAAGCATGTTACATAAAATATGATGAAGCTGTTCTTCCTTTAGATGCTCTTCTTGAACAATATTGGAGTATAATAGAACCAACTTACCTAAACCGTCAAGGCAATGATATTGGTAGCCAATATAGAACTGGATTATATTATAAACAAGAAGAAGATAAAGAAATCTTACTTAAAAGCAAGGAAGAAATCCAAAAGCAATACGATGAAAAAGTTGTTACTGAAGTAGATCTATTAAAAAACTTTTACATTGCTGAAGAGTATCATCAAGATTATCTTAAGAAAAATCCAAATGGTTACTGTCATATAAAATTAGATTAATTTAAAATAGCTATAGCATAATTAACTTTGTGCTATAGCTATTTTATGTTCTTAAATATTATTTATTGCTTTAAAAGAATCCTTAAGTGCTGGATAAAGCTTTCTATATACTTCATATGGTTTTTCATATTTTGCTACATTTTCAGCTATAGGATGAACAGTCTCTGTTACCTTAATTAAGTTCTTACAAGCTTCATCAACAGTAGGATAAACACCACAGCCAACAATAGCTAATATAGCAGCTCCATAAGCTGGACCTTCTTTTGAATTAATCATTGAAACCTTAACATTAAATACATCAGCTAAGATTTGTTTCCAAAGAGGACTTTGAGCTCCACCACCGCTTACTCTTACTTCTTCTATTGGAACATTAAGACTCTTTAATATTTCAAGAGAATCACGAAGTCCAAATGCTACCCCTTCTAATACAGCTCTTGTCATATCTTCTCTTTTAGTTGTGATATTCAGCCCAAAGAAAACACCCTTTGCATTAGGGTCACTATATGGAGTTCTTTCTCCAGTTAAATATGGAAGGAATATAACTCCATTGCTACCAACTGTAGATTTTTCTGCATCAGCAAGTAACTTATTAAAATCTTTAGAGTCTTCGTTTATTTCTTCAACCCACCATTTTAATGATGATGCAGCTGATAACATAACTCCCATCTGATGATATTTTCCGTTTCCATGACAGAAACTATGAAGAGTATTTTCATCATCTACAGCATAACTATCACTTGACGCAAATACTACTCCTGAAGTTCCAAGCGCTACTGAAAGAATTCCAGCATCAACTGTACCAGTACCAATAGCACCAGCAGCTTGGTCTCCGCCACCACCAACTACAACAGTTTCTGATGACACACCAATGTATTCTGCTACTTCTTTAGTAACCTTACCTGTAACTTCCCAAGATTCATACATCTTTGGAAGTTGTTCTTCCTTTATTCCTAGGATATCCATCATTTCCTTTGACCATTGTCTATTTTCAACATCAAAGAAAAGTGTACCAGAAGCATCAGAAACTTCAGAAGCAAATTCTCCTGTCAATTTAAATCTGATGTAGTCTTTAGGTAATAAAATATGAGCAATTTTATCGAAAATTTCTTTTTCGTGTTTTCTAACCCATAAAACCTTAGGAGCTGTGAAGCCAGTTAAAGCTTTATTTCCAGTATACTTTGATATCTTTTCCTGTCCAATTTCATTATTTAAATAATCACACTCTTCTTGAGTTCTTTGATCATTCCAAAGAATTGCAGGTCTCAATACATTATTATCTTTATCTAGGATTACAAGTCCGTGCATTTGACCACTAAAGCCTATGCCTTTAACTTCTTCGCCACTAACCTTGGATTTCTCCATAAGTTCCCTTATACCTTCTTTAGTGCCATTCCACCAGTCTTCTGGATTTTGCTCAGACCAACCGTTCTTTGGATAACTTACAGGATACTCTTTTGAAACTGAACTTAAAAGCTTTCCTTCTTCATCAACCATAATGATTTTTACTGAGGATGTTCCTAAATCTACTCCTAAAAATTTCATAGTTAATCCTCCCTATTATTTATTAAAAGCATCTGCCCAATCTTTTTTAAATCTTTCGATACCTGAATCTGTTAATGGGTGTTTAGCCATGTTCATTAACACTCCATAAGGAATTGTAGCAATGTGTGCTCCAGCTTCTGCTGCTTCAATTGCGTGAATTGAACTTCTTATGCTAGCTGCAATAATTTCTGTTTCTATATCTTGTCTTTCAAATATGTAAGCAATTTTTTCTATAAGCTCCATACCAGTGCTTCCGATATCGTCTAATCTACCAACGAAAGGACTTACATAAGTTGCTCCTGCGTTTGCAGCAAGCAATGCTTGAGCAGCACTAAATACTAAAGTAACATTAGTTTTAATTCCTTCAGCTGTTAAAACTTTAACTGCTTTTAAACCTTCTTTAGTCATTGGAATTTTAACAACCATGTTTTTGTGGATTTTAGCTATTTCTCTTCCTTCAACAATCATACCTTCTGCATCATCACTGTTAACTTCTCCACTTATAGGACCATCAACGATTGATGCTATAGTTTTTATAACTTCATTAAAGTCTTTTCCTTCTTTTGCTACTAATGAAGGGTTTGTAGTTACACCACAAATAACTCCCATGTCGTTAGCTTCGATAATTTCATCAACATTAGCTGTATCTATAAATATTTTCATAATTTTATACCCCTTTTATATTTATTTATAAAATATAGAGACAATATGAACTACTGCCTCTATACTATGTGTAATTTAATTCTAGCTACTTAAATGTATTTTGTTACAGTTTTCTTGAAAACTATTCTTTTATTTAGAATAATATTTGTTAGTTTAAAATTAGTCGTTGAAGATGTATTGGTTAACAACAGATTCTAAGTATTCTTGTCTTCCTGATTTGTTAGATATAACTGAATTTTCAAGAGCATACTTTTCTAATGATTCGAAGTCTACTTTTCCTTCAACTATATCTTTACCGATACCTTCGCTGAAAGTCTTGTATCTTTCAGAAGTATTGTTTTCTAATACAGCATCGTCAAGAAGTGAATATGCAACTCTTAAACCTTTAGCCATTGTATCCATACCAGCTATATAAGAAAGGAATAAATCTTCTGGTTCAAAAGAAGCTCTTCTTGTTTTAGCATCGAAGTTTAATCCACCTGGTGCAATTCCACCATTCTTTAATACTTCGTACATAACCATAGTTGCATCATAGATGTTTGTTGGGAATTGGTCTGTATCCCAACCTAAGTTTGGATCTCCTTGGTTAACATCAAGACTTCCAAGAACTCCATTTACTCTAGCAACAGCAACTTCATGTTGGAATGTGTGTTGTGCAAGTGTTGCGTGGTTAGCTTCTATATTCATTTTGAAATATTTTTCTAAGTTATATTTTCTAAGGAATCCTAAAACAGTTGCAACGTCAAAATCATATTGGTGCTTTGTTGGTTCCTTTGGTTTTGGTTCGATTAAGAATTGACCAGTAAATCCAATTTTCTTAGCATAGTCAACAGCCATTTGGAAAAATCTAGCTAAGTTATCTTGTTCTAATCCTAGGTCAGTGTTTAATAAAGTTTCGTAACCTTCTCTTCCACCCCAGAATACATAGTTTTCTCCGCCTAATTCCTTTGTAACATCCATAGCTTTTTTAGTTTGAGCTGCTGCATAAGCAAATACGTCAGCGTTGCAAGTAGTAGCTGCACCGTGAACGAATCTTGGGTTACCAAACATGTTAGCTGTTCCCCATAATAATTTTTTACCATGCTTTTGCATTAATTCTTTGCAGTAAGCTACGATTTCATCTAATTTTTCATTTGTGTCAGCTAAAGTTTTGCCTTCTGGTGCGATATCTCTATCATGAAAAGCAAAATATTCTATTCCAAGCTTATCCATAAGTTCAAAGTTAGCTTCCATTCTCATCTTAGCTAATTCCATTTCATCTTCAGCACAATCCCATGGTCTTAACATAGTTCCAACACCAAATGGATCTGAACCAGCACCTGTTAATGTATGCCAGTAAGATAATGTGAATCTTAAGTGTTCTTTCATTGTCTTTCCGCCAACAACTTCATCTGGATTATAATATTTAAACGCAAGTGGATTCTTTGAATCCTTTCCTTCGTATTTTATTTTCGGTACATTTGCAAAATATTCTCTCATTAATAATACCTCCATTTTGTAACTGTTTACAGTGTTTATATTTAAATTTTACTACTTTTAAAATACTTTTTCAATACCTTTTTAAAAGTATTTTAAAAAGTTTTAGAATTCTAAATGATAATCTTCGCCTTTTATTGTATCAAAAGCTATTACATTATCTTGAAGTTTTTCAACACTAACTTCTTCACTAGTATGTGCAAATCTAGGAGTTCTTATTATGCATCTATTACCTGCCTTTGAAGTTACTGTTACATAAGCTTTATTTTCAGTCCATTTTATACTTAGTTCGAAACCACCCCTAGCACATAAACCAGTAACTTCACCTTCACTCCATTGTTTTGGCATTGCAGGAAAAATATTAATCTCGTTGCTATGGCTTTGAACTAACATTTCAGCAACACCTGCTGCCCCACCAAAGTTTCCATCAATTTGGAATGGTGGATGGTTATCTAATAGGTTGATTAAAGTGGATTTTGCAAGTAGAGCATTGATATTTTCATAAGCCTTTTCACCCTCTTCAAGTCTTGCCCAGAAATTTATTATCCAAGCTCTGCTCCAACCAGTATGTCCGCCACCATGAGCAAGTCTTCTTTCAAGAGTATTTCTTGCAGCTTTAGCAAGTTGTGGAGTATCTTTAACAGTTATTTGATTTGATGGATGTAATGCAAATAATTGCGATATGTGACGATGACCTGGCTCTACCTCATCATAATCTTCTGCCCATTCCATTATTTGTCCATACTTGCCTATTGAAGGTTTTGGTAACCTTTCTCTAAGAGAAATTAGAGTTTCTGCAAATTCTTTATCTGTATTCAATAATTCAGAAGCCTCTATACAGCTAGAGAATAAAGCATATATTATTTGGCTATCCATTGAAGGTCCTATACATAGAGAACCTGTTTCTCCACTTTCAAGCCTATAAGTATTTTCAGGTGATACAGAAGGACAAGTTACTAAGTATCCATTCCTGTCTTCAATTAAATAATCAACAAAAAATTCTGCTGATTCTTTTAAAGTTTCATATGCTTTCTTCAAGAACTTTAAATCACAAGTGAATTCATAATGCTCCCAAAGATGAAGACATAACCAAGCTGCTCCCATTGGCCATACCGTCGCAGGCATCCAATGATCCTGTGGTGCTGTATCTCCCCATAAATCAACGTTATGATGAGCAACAAATCCTCCGCAATCATACATAACCTTAGCAGTGTGTCTTCCAGGTTCTCTCATTTTCTCTATAAGATCAAAAAGAGGTGTATGGCAATCCGATAAATTACAAGTCTCCGCTGGCCAATAATTCATCTCTGTATTTATGTTAATAGTAAACTTACAACCCCAAGGTGATGTATGATGCTTATTCCATATTCCTTGAAGATTAGCTGGAAGTGTTCCCGGTCTACTACAAGAAATTAGCAAATACCTTCCAAAGTGAAAATATAAAGAAATAAGTCCATCATCTAGTTTTCCTTCTTTAACTCTTTCAAGTCTTTCGTCTGTAGGTATCTTTGAAAGTTCTAAAGCTTCTTGCTTATTTCCAAGCTGTAAAGTCATTCTACTAAAGTAGCTTTGATACTCAGCTATATGATCTTGAAGAATTGACTCATAAGTTCTTTTTGAAACTGCCTCTGCTGTACTTATAGCCACTGCATCAAAATCATTTGATAAATAGCTTGTTTTAGAAGTTAAATATAGAGTTACTGCGTCAGCATTTTCTACTACTATATTTCCCCCCATAGTATATAAGTTTCCACCTTCGGAAGTTCCCTTTAAAATTATAGAGTAGTTAATAGAGTCAGGACCTCCACAGCCACCCCTTAAAGCTACAGTACTGTCATTTAGTGCTGTTCTTGTGTCCATGAAAAGTTCTCTTCCCACGAAACCTCTAAAAGATATAGCTTCTTTTTTATCAGCAGTTATTCTAATAACTATGGCATCATCTACAGCACTGGAAAGAATCTCTCTTTTGAAATTCACTCCATCTATTTCATATTGAACTGTAACCATAGCTTTATTTATATCAAGTTCTCTTCTATAATTTTTAACCTCATCACTATCATGATAAAAATCTATAAATAAGTCCCCTAAGGTTTCATAATGTCTTTGATGTTCTGGAGTACCCATCATGGCAATGGCACAAAGTCTTTCTGCTTCTTTTAGTTTTCCATCAAACAAAAGTTGTCTAACCTTTGGAAGCTGAGCCAAAGCGTCTGGATTATTTCTATCTAAATATCCACCAGACCATAGGCTTTCCTCATTAAGTTGAATTTGCTCTTTATGCACATGACCAAAAACCATAGCTCCAAGTTTACCATTACCTACTGGCAACGCTTGATCCCAATTCCATACTTCTGCTGGTTCGTCATACCAGAGCTTAAATAAATCTTCTGAGTTTTTTAAATCCTTGATGCTCAATATTTACACCCCTTTTTCGAATAATCGTTTTCAAAACTATTCTACTATTTAACTATTCTTATTACAATATCTTTTTAAAACTCTTTTAAAAAGTGGCCAAGTATTCAATTTGATATCTATAAGATTATAAACTACTCCATAAATGTTTTAAGTAATTTAATTTGGTGTTAACTCTTTGCAAAACCTTAACAATCATTGGGTATCTAATGAAGAAACCTAACCCCATAATATGATATAATTGTATAACTGAGTATAAATTTTTCTGTTATCAATAACCTCATAAATGGACTATAAAAATTTAGGGAGAAATAAAAATGGAAAGAAACATTAGTAAAGAAAAAAGAAAAAATAGCAATATAGCCACTTGGATATTATTGATTTTTTCTGCAGTTTTTTTTATATCATATCCATTCCACTACAGTTTTTTAGGTGGATTGATATCTAGCTTATGTTGTGCTGCAATGATAGGAGGCTTAGCTGATTGGTTTGCTGTTGTGGCACTCTTTAGAACACCATTAAATAGCAATGTATTACGTAAATTATTTGAATCCTCCAAGTTCATTAGAACAGAAATAATACCTAAAAATAGAGAGCGTATCTTCCAAGCATTAGTAGATATGGTTGAGAAGGAACTCCTAACTAAAGAAAGTATCATAAGCAAGTTAGAAAATATTAATCCTTCAGGTATTATAATAGATCAAATTAAAACTGATAAAAAACAAAACTTACATATTATATTAGATACTGTTTTTAAAGAAATAGTTTGCAATCTAAATGAAAAAGATTTAGAAAACATAGAGACCCTTACCAATAAAATTTTGAAGGATAATCTAAAGTCACTAGAGCTTTCAAATATTATTTCACAAGTTCTAGATTGGATGTGGGACAATGGTTACAAGGAAAAAATTACAGATATATTAATCGATAAAATAGAGGAATTATCGAAAACCTACGAAGCAAAAATGCTTATTCAAGATGCTGTGCTTCATATATTAGAACTTAACAGAGGAAGCTTTTTAATTATGATTGTAGGCTTCTTTGTAAAAGGAAACCTAGAGAATATTTCAAAAGGTGTTCAAGAAAAATTAGTAGGTTTCTTAGCAGATATGAGAGAACCAGATAGTATTGAACGAGGGCAAATACAGTCCTTTGCAAAAAAACAACTTGATAGATTAAAGACTGATGATGCCTTAAAGAATTCTATAGAAAATTGGAAAAATGAAAAGCTAGTTGGAAATGACGCTGTTATTAAAAAGCTTGGGGAAATATTAACACAATATATTTCTAGTTTAAAATCAGAACCTACTAAAACTTTTCATATTACAGAAGGTTTATTGGACAAAGTAGAGAATCAACTTGAAGATTTTGTGATAAATGAAGAAAAGCAAATAACCTTTAATACTGCTATAAAAAACATTATTGAACAGACAGTTGAAAAAAATCACTATAAAATAGGCTTAATAGTAAAAGAAAAGTTGGATGGTATATCAGGTGAGGAACTTTCAAATATGATAGAACCTATCATAGGAAGTGATCTTCAACTTATTAGAATAAATGGTTCTTTAGTTGGTGGACTTGTTGGAATAATTACATATCTACTTACATTTTGGATAGTTTAGGAGGAGTGGCTATGAATTATAAACGTAAAGCTAATATGGCACTAGGTATTTCAGTAATTTTCTTTTGTCTCTGTGTAGTATTAAGATATTTTTATAGAGACGCTGTTATATTTAAACTATTGTTATTTGTAGCAGAAGCCTCTTTAGTAGGAGGTATAGCCGATTGGTTTGCAGTTACTGCACTTTTTACAAAGCCACTAGGTTTTACTTACCACACTGAGATAATACCAAGAAACAGAAAGTCCATTATAAATTCAACAGCAAATCTAGTTGAAACAGATTTATTAAGTAAGCAAACACTGAAAAAGCATATAGATAACTTAGCGATAGTTGAACTACTTGTTAAATATTTTGATGAAGATAAAGAGAGAAAAACAAATTATATAGACAAGCTTTCACAATTCATTATGAAGTATATCTGTAAAAAAGATTTGAAAGTAGCAGCTAGTTATATAGAAAATCTTCTAAGAAAAGAAGGAAAGAACGTAAGCTTATCAAATAAGCTCAAGGATTTTATAGAAGATAAATTTATATATGAAAACAGAATAGTATGGGTACAAGATCTTTTAAATAAGCTCTCAAAAGGGGAATTAGACGAACTAATACTCACTATTTCCCGAAAAATTCTTGCTAACAGCGAGGAAAAATCAAGCTTTTCACTAAAGAACTTACTAAAGAAATTAAATGTATCAATGGCAGAAGATTTAGCAAACTTAATAAAATCACAACTTAAAATTATCCTTACAGAACTTATGAAGGAAGAAAGTGGACTTCCACAGGAATGTGTAGAAAATATAATTAGAAGTCTAGATGGGATAGAGCTTTCGCCAGCTTCAATAGAGCAATGGAAGCTTAATCTATTAGAAAGTACAGATTTTAAACCTATTATAGAAGCACAACTTCCATTAGCTATAAATGAGATATCTATAAATACGATTGTGGAGAAATTATGGGATTACTTTAAAGAAAATAGCACTATTAAAAGCGCTATAGATAGAGGCATTAAAGAACTTATATGTGATCTTTTAGAGGAAAATCACAATGTAATAGGCAGTATTGTAAGTGATACCTTAAACAACTTTACAGATGAAAAGTTAAACGCCTTTGTAGAGGATAAAGCTGGTGAAGACTTACAATGGATTAGAATAAATGGTTCTGTCCTTGGAGGGTGCATAGGCTTAGTATTATTCGGTTTTCTAAATTTAATTTTTGAGCCTTACGTTTCTCCAATAATTAGAGGATTATTATCCTAGAAGGTTTGTTAACCTTCTGTATAGGGTAATTACTTCTTTACAAACACTAGAATTTTAAAACACGCCTATAATATACAAGTTGGATAATTGAATCTCTATTAACAACTTATACATTTAGTTTTGAAATCAATGCTGTTACTGAGGAAACTTATTACAACATATATAAATTATCATCGGTAAAAAATATCTACAATAAAACATAATCAAGCGCTAAATTACTATTCAGCACTTGATTATGTTTTTTCGATTAAAATTTCATTTCTTCAATGAATTCTAAATCTACTCTTGTTTTACAGCCTCAATTAAATTAAGCTTAGCAGACTTAACTACTGGAATAATTGATGCTAGTATCATAACTAAAATACCAATTGCTACATATAATCCTAAATATTCAATTTGGATTACTAGCTTTGAATCATCTAGTTTTGATAGGATATAAGTCATTCCTATACCACCAACTACTCCCATAATTCCTCCAATAACAGCTCCTGTGAAAGCTTCAATGAAGGTCATAGATACTATTTGTTTTTTGCTCATACCAACAGATCTAAACATTGCAAGAGACTGTTTTCTTTGCATAAAACTAAGCACTAAGTTATTAATTACACCAAAGAAACCTATTACTATAGCCATTATACAGAAGCTCTGCATTAGAGATATAGTGTTTACATTATCATCAACTTCTATTTGTTCTAATTGAGCCTTTGTATTAATTTTAGGACTAAGCTTCTTAAAATCAGCTTTAAGTTCTTTTCCCAACTCCTTAGGTGCTATACTAGACCTAACATAATAAGCTGAGGCCTCACTAGATTTCATATCAGCCTTCATAAATCTTTCAGAAACTAAGGCATAATCGCTATCATTCATAAAATCTTTGAAGAATCCAATAATTTTATATTCTTTTTCACCACTAGTTGTTTTTAACTTAAGTACGTCACCCTTCTGAACCTCTAAAGTTCTTTGCAAGGTTGAAGAAATCATGATATTTCTTCCTGCATCAAGTTCTTTAGACATATCACCAAAATCTTCTTCAGTGCTTATGGTCCAGAAATCTGAGAACTTTAACATATCTATTCCCTTTACAGTTCCAATTGCTGTGTCAGTATCTACTATTTTTATATTTTCAAATTCATAATCCACATATACGTCTTCAACTCCATCTTTGTTATAAAGCTTATTCACAAAAGAGTTCTCCGCATTTGAAACTGTTATCTTTAAATCAAAGTTTGCCCCTTTATAGCTATTTAAACTTGATAATACTGTGTTGTAACCAGTTGTATTTATGGCTAATAAAACTGAAATACTTATGGCAAGCATTATCATGTTATTTAATACACCCTTATTCTCCCTTAAATTCTTTGCAGCCAATATTCCGATGTTCCCAAAAATAACAACATATATTTTTTCGAATAACTTAACGAATAACTTAGTTGCATAAGGTATAAAGAATACTATTGCAAGCAACGCAAACAACATTGCTAACCCTAGGAATAAGTTATCATCTGGATTATACTTAGGTATAGTAATTAAATAAGCAATTACTACACATATTATTGGTAGCAGTATTTTTATTTTTTTATCCTTTTTAACTAACTCTGCAGTTCTTAATATTACATCCTTAATAGGAATTTTAGAAATCTTCATAATAGGGAAGATAGAACTAATAAAGCTTAATAATATAGATATTATAAAGGCTACCGCAAGTTGCGCAAAAGAAAACTGTATTGTAGTATTTAGCTGCAATCCTGGTGTTACATTAGCTATATCACTCATATATAATGATAGAACATATAAAAGACCTATTCCAAAACCACAGCCAAGAAACCCTCCTATTGTACCATATAAAATACTTTCACCTAACAATATTGTATTGGTAGTTTTCTTTGTAGCTCCTATACTCCTCAAGGTTCCTATTACAGGAATTCGTTCTGCTGCTATTACCTTAAAGGATGAATAAATTATAAAAGCACTCATAAAGAAAACTATTCCTGATAGTAATAAGAATATAGATGAAATATCAGAAAGATTACTTTGCAGTTTTTCTACATTAAATGTCTCTTTTACTTGATATGATTTATAATCTGATTGTAAAGTCTTCACCATAGACTTTTTCAAACTTGTATCTTTAAGTTTTATGTAAAGTATATTCTTTTTACCATGAGCATCCAACAAAGATGCCATTGTTTCCTCTGGTATTGCAAAATTGGGAACAGTTATCGCTTTACTAAATGGTCCTTTAGCTGAAGCTATACCCCATAGGGTAAATCTCTGCTCTTGTCCCTTTATAACAACCGTTATAGTATCTCCAAGCTTAAGGTTATGATCTTCAGCTACAGTACTACTTACTATTATGCTTTTGCCCTTAAACTCTTCATTTTCTAGAGAACTAGCTATACTAAAAGGGTTAACTTTATTTAATTCCTCTGGAACTACACCTTTTACTATTACAGGTACGCTTTCTCCAAGGGTTACATTGTAAACCCCACTAGCATCTAATTCCCCAACAACTATGTCAAAATCATTTTTATATTTCTCTAGTGCACTTTGACTAAGAAATTTACTATCTGATTTCTCTGTAGGAGAGATTGTAATATCAGAAACACCAACAACCTGTGTTACTGATCCCAATACAGTTTTTAATATACTTCCAGAAATAGCAATGGAGGAGAAGAATACTGCTGTAGATAAAATTATTGAAAAAAGTATTAAGAAGGTCCTGGCTTTCTTACTAGTAATATTTTTTATTAGCATTTTTAAAACAATACTCATAATATTCCCCTTTGTAACCAATAATTTTCTGAAGCCTAGACCTCTTATTTAACACCTTGTGCATTAATCTGTAAATTTACATTTAATCCTGGTAGTAAGAACTCATCAGCATTTTCTATTGTGATCTGAGCTTTGATTATTGATTCTGTATTTTCCTTAGTAACATTACTTGCGATATATGTTACCTTTCCTGTATACTCTTTTGATTTATCAGCAATCGGTATTATTTTTACAGTTGCTCCTTGTTTAACATCCTTGTAGAATTCTTCTGATATATCAGCTTCTACAATAAGTTGTTTTGTATCTATTAAACTTAAAAGTTTTACATTCTTTTCAACAGCCTCACCAACATTGCTAATAACATCTCCTACAACTGCACTATCAACATCACAAGAGATTATTCCATCTTTTAAGAATGCTTCTTCTAAATTCTTTCTCATCAATGCAATTTCTTCGTTTAATTGATTTAACTTTTCTGTCTGAACCTCTGGCACATTTCCTGCTGTAATAGTATTCTGCTGAATTTGAGCTTTAGATATATCTGATTGTATTTGTCCTATTTCCTCTTTTAATTTTGCATTTAATGTATCTATATCAAATTTCACATCTTCTAAAGCTTTGAAAGCCTCTTGCTCTTTACTTCTGCTTTCCTCTAATTCTGTTGCTGAAGATAATTTATTTTGTTTAGCAGCTGCTTCATTTGCATCTAACGCTGACTTTGCTTTATTGTAAGCATTTTGACAATAAGTTAGATCTTTTTGAAGCTTTATCATTTCTGGACTGCTATTATTATTAAGATACCCTTGTTTTGTAACTAAATCTTCATTCAATTTTCTTATAGTTTCATTTTGAAGATCTATATTTTCCCCGTTTTGAGCACTTTGAACTTCTAATTGAGCAACTCTAGCTTCATGTTCCTTGTTTTTTATAAGCCCCTCATATTCAGATATATTTATTCTTACTAACTTTTCACCCTTAGTTACCTTTTGGCCAGCTTTAACATATATCTCCTCAACTGCTGTTGGGAAATTGACATTGATATTTTTAACAGTTCCTGATTTTATAACCCCATAAGCTTGAACATTTCCAGTACTACTAGCTTCTTCAGTTGAATTTGATGCAGTTACAGTTACTGATTGTTGACTCTCACTACAAGCAGTAAGTGTGGTCATAGCAGCCGCAATAAGAAACATAATAAATAGCTTTTTCATTAGATATTTTCCACCTTTCCATCTCTAACATTTATTATTCTTTGACCAAAGCCAGCAGATTCTATAGAGTGCGTAACTTGGACAATAGTTTTTCCCTTTTCCTTATTTATTTTTTGGAAAAGATTCATTATCTCATTTCCAGTTTTGGAATCAAGATTTCCGATAGGTTCGTCAGCTAATATAATATCTGGCTCATTAATTAATGCCCTTGCAATTGCAACTCTTTGCTGCTGTCCACCAGATAGTTCTCTTGGTGTATGGTTTCTTCTTTCTGTAAGTCCTACTATTTCAAGAATATCATTGAGCTCTTTTTTATACTTATTTGTCTTTTTGCCATCTAGCAAAAGAGGAAGCATTATGTTTTCTTCAACAGTTAAGTTAGGTATTAGATTATAAAACTGAAACACAAAACCAATTTCTCTTCTTCTCATTATACTCTCAGCTTTATCATTCATTTTTGCAATATCAGAACCTTTTATTTTTATGCTTCCTTTTGTTGGTTTATCTAGACCTCCTAAAAGATAAAGCAATGTACTTTTTCCAGAACCTGAAGGTCCCATTATTGAAACAAATTCTCCTAAAGAGATATTCAAGCTTATACCTTTAAGAATATCAACAGACATATCCCCCATTTGATAGCTCTTATGTAAATCTTCTACTTCAATTACGTAACTCACCAAACTTTTCCCCCTTCCAAAGGCTCGTTTTATTAACTTTAGATCTCTACTCTCTTTTCAATGATGCTTGCTGATACTGCAAACAATACTATAGCAACAACTATTTTAAACAAAAGTCCAGTTACACTTGTCTGAGTAATAGATGCTGATGAAGTACTTTCTATTGTAAATTTTTGAAGTTCGATATATATTGGCATTGCATTCTTAATTAATCTTCCTATTGCTCCAAAGGCACCGTTTAATGCGAAGAAAGCAATAACTGCTAAAACTGTTGCAAGTGACTTTGTCTTAGCTATGCTTCTAAACAGAATTATAGAGAAATAGGCTAATACAATAACAAAAACATAGCCAACTAGTGCAATTACTGCTATATACAAAAGATCGTCCATTAAGTAAAGAGTCTTTCCAATAGCCGCTTCTGACGCTTTAACTATCTTCATAACATGAAGTGCTGCAAAAACTAATATTATAGAAAAATAAATTAGGAATTCTCCAGCTGCAGAAATCAATTTTGCACCAACTATAGTGCAACCATTCTTAGGTAGTGTGAAAAGTAACTTTCCCGAATCGCTAAAGATATCCTTTAACAATATTCTAATAGCCATAATTATAGCGACAATCATGCTAACTCCATTTATGATTATAGCTACCAACATTGACATTATTGAAGTGAAATTTAAATCTACATCTCCTGAGAAAGAAAGTCCTTTTGAATTAGACATTAATCCGCCCCACTTAAAGCTAATAAGAGCAAATAGATTTATTAAAATTAAAGCTATACAAGTAGCAAATATTATCTTATTTCTAGCTTTTAATTCATACTTTAATAATTTAAACATTTTTAATTACCTCCCTGTATAAATCATCAATTGACATTCTTCTTTCATGTCTAAGATCTTCTGGATCTCCACTTAAAAGAATTTTTCCACCTGAAATAAAAGCAACTTTATCTACTAATCTTTCAAAAATTTTAGCATCCTTAGAAGAAAGAATTACTGAGCTTTCTTCATCATAGCTTCTTAAAATTATATCTATTATCTCATCCCTTACTAATGAATCAGCACCACTAAAAGGCTCATCTAACAGGTACAATTTTGCTTTTCTTGAAAATATTAAAGTAAGCTTTAACTTTTCAAGATTATCCTTTGAAAGATTTCCAACCTTGATTTTTCCATCAATATTCATGTCACTAAGCAGATTTTCTGCCTTTTTCTTATCAAAGTCTTTATAAAAGTCTTGGAAAAATCCGATTTCTTCTTTTACAGTCATCCAGTTGTGAAGATGATTTCCTTGAGGTAGATAAGAAACTATCTCTTTTGTATATACTCCTGGTTCATGGTCATCTATTTTAATTGTTCCTTGGTCTTGTTTAGCAAGCCCAGCTATTATATTAATTAAAGTAGTTTTTCCGCTCCCAGCTGGTCCGATTAGTCCAAGAACCTTACTATTTTCTAAATTAAGACTTATACCATCTAAAGCTTTTCTTCTTGAAAAACTCTTAGATAAATTTTCTATTTCTAAAATAGACTTCACCCTTTCATCTCCTTTGCAACATAGTTTTGAAGAACCTTAATAGCCTCCTCTGAAGCAAACCCAATTTTTTTCATTCCATCTATAAAAGTTATAACAATATCTACAGCCATTGTGTTTTTAATTTCTTCAATTTTGCTGCTATCCTTCGTTATAAATGTTCCCATTCCTCTCTGAGTGTAAATGATATTGTTTCTTTCTAGCTCTTGATAAGCTCTTTGAATTGTATTTGGATTTACGCTATATTTCTCAGCCATTTCTCTTACAGACAACAGCTTATCACCTTCTGATAATTCTCCACTTACAATGTTTTGTTTTATGATATCCATTATCTGCAGGTATATTGGGATTTTATCATCAAAATAATAACTCATTACACACCTCCAATATCTATGTTTTAGTGTACTAATGTCATAATACACTCATAAACAAATAATGTCAATACATTTTCATGTTAAATATCCATGTATATGTAATTATTCCTTGTATCTCATATAGATTAATTATTTTTTGTATTTAACCTACAAAACACCTACTTAAAATTTATTAAAAGCATTTTAGTAGCCAAATATAAACTTTAGTTTAGATTTTACTATTGCCTCCAAACAAATGATATTATTTACCTATAATCTAATTATTTCAATTTGGGATATTTATTTCAGATATTTATATGTAAACTCAGATATATTATTTAAAGGAATGTGAAATCCTTGCTAAACAATAAGAAAAGCTTATTATCTATATTTCTAGTCATAGCTTTATTTACTGGAGCTGGATGCTCAAAAACAGAAAAACCTGTGAAAGAATCTTCTACTGCAAATAGTTCTCTAAGTGATGGTACTTCAAATGTATCAGCATCTTATGAACTAGAGTATCATAATGACACAAGATTTTTCAAAGCAGAAATAGAACCAAAATCTGATGCAGAAAAAGTTATTCTTGATAAATTTAAAATTCAAATAAATGATAAGTATGATGAACTTAGTAAGTTATTTATAGATAGCCCAGAATTCAATAACCAATCACAGATTTACAAAAACCTCTTTGATGAAGGAGAATATGCTGAAGCAATAACAATACACAGTTTAAAAAAGCTAAGTGAAGAAGAATACTCTAACAACCCTGATTTTATTTCATATAATTTTATGGATACAATTAACAAGTTTAACCCCTATGAATTTCAAGTGATAGAAGTCAACTATACAATTAAGCTTACAGATAAATATGCCTCAGCAGCGCAATGGAGTAATGGGAATTGGACAAGAGATTTTATAGTTGTACAGGAAAAGGAAAATACACCTTGGAGAATATTTGACATCTATGGTTATCATTA
The DNA here is from genome assembly GCF_000145275.1 of Clostridium cellulovorans 743B. Taxonomy (NCBI): domain Bacteria; kingdom Bacillati; phylum Bacillota; class Clostridia; order Eubacteriales; family Clostridiaceae; genus Clostridium; species Clostridium cellulovorans. Next base: position 720,971 of record NC_014393.1, on the reverse strand, counting down.
ATCATTCCTACCTTTCAACCTCCCAGAATAATGATATTTTACGACCTGAGAATGATTATTTTTCACTTAACAAAACAACCAATGAGTTATCCTAAACCCATTGGTTGTTTTTATACTATTGAAATTTATTCCTCTAAAGCCTCAATAATAAACTTATCAAACTCTATTGATTCTATAAAATTATCTACATTAAAGGTTGTTTTATATCTCTTATTGTACTCATCGGCATTCTTCGTTAACCAATATGGCTTTCCTATATCAAAACCATAGCAAAGTTCAACAATACATTCAGTTAAGTTTTCCTGGTATGTATCATGTATATCTGAACTAGCAACAGCTTGTTTAATTATCTTGTTATTCTTAATTAACTTACCCCAAATCTTTACCATCATCAAGGACTCCTCCAATTGTCTTTTCATCTATAGTTCCATATTATCAAAAATTCCTACAGCACCAAAGGAAAATATTACTGTTAATACTGAAGTATAGGCTATCATTGCTAAATATATTGCATAACCACTGAATTCTGTGGCAACCCCTAAGGTTATCACCATTATAGCAGCTGGAACCAATAAAAACATCTGAAAAAACATAAAAAATACACCTTGTGATATTTGATCTGTAAATCCAAAGTAATTTGAGATTCTAAAACCAACAAGTCCACTGTAAGAAAACATTGCTCCTAAAAGCACATAGCTTATGCAACACAGAAACATTTCAATTATTGATACACCACTTAAAATACCAAAGGGAATAAATAATATTATGCTGTCAGAAACAAGTTTTATTAAAGAAGAAGCTGTTCCATAAAACAATTTCTTCTGTGGTGAATCTGGAATCATAAAAATAAGTGGATTTGTTATCTCATAATATATCTTCCCTGCAAGACCTGCTCCAAAGAAAAGTAAGCCACAGAAAATCATATAAACAAGTTTTATTTCTACTCCCTTTGCAAAAATCCCCAAGGTAAGCGATACTAATAATAATATAATGGAGTACGTATTAATAAAAAATAAAAAACTTCTTTTTGAATATTCATTTAAATGCTTATAAAATAAAACTTCCGCTTTATACTTGTTATCTAATTTTAATTGAACTTTTCTAAAAGCTTTAAATAGCCTATTATTTCTATTTGACTCTGTAGTAACCTGTTCTCTATTTTTAGCCTTCTTAATCACTTCATTGGCTTCAGCTGATGATAACATATCTTCATAAAAGTCAATCTCTATACAATATGTTATGTATACTAACAGAACACTTAAAAATATAATCATCGCAAGGTATAAGAAAAAGGTCATATTTATCGTTGTAAGGCTTTGATAAACCATTTCTCTTACCCATCCAAATATAGGAATGAACTTAATCCATGAATCCTGTCCTATAGAACTATACAATTCCTTTACAAAGGTTATAGGTCTGCCTTTCAAGAAAATTAACACTGCTGCTACACACAGTACAGCACCTACAATTTTTATTGTTAAACGAATTATCCTTCCTAGCAATGGATATTTTGAATTTAATACAAACACTAAGAGTTTTACTATGTTACAAAATACAATTTGCATGATAATAAAAATTATTATTACAGATACAGTTTGCCCTATAGTAATATCCATAGATTTAGTCAAATTAGGAATTTGATATATTATATAAAAATAAGCAAACAACTCTACAGACATCTTTTTTATTATTCCATAAATCATAACTGTCTGAGGTTTTATAGGTGAAACAAATATAAGATTTACATCAGCCATATTAAACTTTGAATTTATACTCTTAGTTCCAGTATATAAGGAATAAATAAACGCACTTATGGTTATCAAAAGAAATAAGCTTATAAATATATCTATATCCAAGGTTTTAGAAGTATCATTTTTTGAAAGGAACATAGTTATCATAAATACAACCATCGCGATAGGTCCAATTGCCTTAGCAGGCTTTTTCTTAAGCTGCTTAAAATAATTTATGATATTTGTTTTCATTAAATATATAAGAGCTTTCATAAGTTATTCCTCCGTATATTCAAAGAATATGTCCTCAAGAGATTTATCTTCCTTGCCTATTTCATGCTTAGTATTAGAATAAACAAATTCTCCATCTTTCATTATGATAATTCTATCCCAAAGATCTTGAACTGAATCTAGAAGATGAGTGCTGACAACTATAGATGTGCCTTGTTCTTTTAACTTAAGAAGAAGATTTTTCATAGTTCTAATTGCTTTTGGATCTAGACCAACCATTGGTTCATCTACTAAAAGTATCTTTGGCTTAGTTATAATTGCACAACAAATACTTACCTTTTGTTGCATACCTTTGGAAAGTTCACTACCAAACTTATCCTTCTTATCCCAAAGATCAAAGGCTTTCAAAAGTTCTTCTGCTTCGGTTTCATAATCTTTTATTCCAAAAGCATGTGCCATAAGTGTTATATGTTCGCTAACTGTAAGCAACGGAAATAAGGAAGGGATTTCTGGAATATAACCTATATAACTCTTACCTTCAATACTCTTATTAATCTTATCATTAACAGTTATACTTCCTTGGTATCTTAAAAGGCCGACAATTGACTTAATAACTGTAGACTTTCCTGCACCATTAGGCCCAGCAAGTACAGCAATCTCTCCAGTTTCAACGAAAAAACTTACATTTTTAACAGCTAACATTTTTCCATATTTCTTAGTTAAGTTCGTAACCTTTAACATAAATTATCTTTAATGAGATAAGGTATCATAAACACCGAAACTCACTAAAATCCACCTCCTATTCACATTAATTAATAAAATAAATTAGACTACCACATTACCTTATGATAACGCTTTATTCAGATTATACGTCAAATGGAATATATAGTAAATGCATTTTCAGAATCACAAACTTGAAATTCCTAGCAATAAAAAGAGAGAGATAAGTTCTCTCTCCCAATTTCAAACTATTTCTCCACTTTAAATACTTCGATTTCTTCAATAAGTCTTTTTGTCTGAAGTGTCAACTCCTCAGCAGATTTTGCCACCTGACAAGCCGCATTATTCATCTCTTGAGTTGAAGCCGCAATTTCCTCTGAAGATGCTGATATTTCCTCAGCAATAGCAGCAGTATTTTCTGCTTTTCCTAATATTCCATCCTTGCTTTCATTTATATCATTTGTCGCCTTATTAACACCATTCATTTTAGGTATTATAGATTCTATGGATTTAGTTATTTTCTTAAAGGATACTATTGTATTATCAATCACATCAAGTTGCTCTGTTAACTGATCATTTACAATTGTAGAACTATGTACTATGTTGTCCGCATCTTTAGAGATAGACTCTACTAATGCTTTTATGTTATCTGAAGATTCACTGCTTTGCTCTGCTAGTTTTCTTATTTCTTCCGCAACAACAGCAAAACCTCTTCCACTTTCACCAGCTCTTGCTGCTTCTATAGCTGCATTCAAGGCTAAAAGATTTGTTTGTTGCGCTATGCTGTTAATAGCTTCAGTTATTTCATTAATTCTCTTTATGTTATCCCCTAGCCCCTGGATTTTATGTGTAAATCCATCAAACTCTGATTTTACTGAATTAATTGAGTTAACTACATTTTTCATATCTTCATTACTTGAAGAAGTCATATTTCCTATCTCTACAGATCCATTATAAATTACACTTACTGACTCCTTAGTATCCTCAATTTTATCCCCAAAATCATTTAATGCCTCTGTGACTGTAGATAAATCTTGAGCTTGGGATGTAGATCCTGATGCCATTTCTTGAACAGCATGAGATATATTATCAGAGGTTGCTGACATTTCTTCTGAAATCGCTAAAAGATTCTCTGAGTTTTCATATACTTCACCAGTTACTTTTTTTATGTTCGTTACGATAGCTTTTAATGATTTCTGCATATTTTGAACTGCTTTTGCTAATTCACCTGCTTCATCGTGTCTTACCGTTAGATCTTCAGGTATATCTAAAGTTAAATCTCCATTAGCAACTTTCTTTAGGCACTCTATAGATATGATTATTGGATTTATTATTTTCTTAACTATAATTGCAGATAATATATAAGCTAAAATACTTATAACAACAGTAGCTATAAGCATAAGCGCTATAGAACTATTTATCATACTTCTCACATCAGAATTTTCTTTTCCTATAAACACCATACCTATTGCATTTCCCTTTGAATCTACAATAGGTGAATATTTAACTAAAAAGGGTTCACCAGAAATCTCAACATTTCCTTGGTAATCCTTTTTATTGTCTATAACAGTTGAAACTACATTTTCCTTAGCAGTAGTTCCTACTATCCTCTTCCCATCTTCAGAAATTGTTGTTACTATTCTTGTATCTTTTCTAAATATAGTTATCTCACAATTAGTCTGTTCCTTAACAAAGTCAACAAATTCATTATCTTCATTAATTAAGTTATCACCTTTATATAGTTTATTACCATCCAACTTCCAATCTCCTGGATATTTTTCATTTATTAATGATACAGTCATCTTCTCAACAGATGTAAGTTCTTCATAAATACCATCTTTGGCTAATGAGCTAGATGATGAATATCCAATTACTAGTGATGTTATACCAGTAGATAGAATTAAGGCTATTACCAATATTAATATTTTTCCCCTCATTTTAAAACCCTTCATTATACGAATCCCCCTAATCGATGTGAATTTTAAACGTTTTCTACATATCTGTGTATATATAAATATCGTTTAAATCTCCATATTCTTTATTTTTTTTTTATTTATCCCAGTTATAAATAAAAAAAACATTGTATTAAAATCTATTCAATACAACGTTTTTTTTTCTACTTTTTATTTTTTTAATTTGTTAATTTATTTTTAACAAGTTTATTTAGATTTAAAAATTGAAACATAATCTATTAATTTTTTAGTTTCTAAATTTAAAACTTCTGAAACCTTCTCAACTTCTATAGCTGAACTAGCCATTTCCTCTGAAGATGCAGCTATTTCTTCTGTAGCAGCTGATATTTCTTCTGCTATGGACGCAGCATTTTCAGCTTTACTTATAAGTGTTGTTTTGCTCTCATTAATACTTTCTGAATTTTTATCAACTTGATTTATTTTTGGTATTATGTCTGATACAGATTTCGTTATTCCCTCAAAAGAACCTAAGGTTTTATTTATAGCCTCTAATTGTTCTGCAAGCTTATTATTAACTTCCTTAGAGTTATCTACTATTTTATAAGTATCCTTAGCTATAAATGCTACTAATTCCTTAATTGATTCAGATGATTTCCTACTTTCTTCAGCAAGTTTTCTTATTTCATCCGCAACAACTGCAAAACCTTTTCCACTCTCTCCAGCTCTTGCTGCCTCTATAGCTGCGTTAAGAGCTAATAAATTTGTTTGATCTGCAATGCTATTTATAACTCCAGTTATCTCATCAACTCTTGTTATATTGCTACCTAGTATAGAAACACTATTTGCAAATTCATCAAATTGTTCTTTAACATTTCCAATAGAATCAACTACCATTTTCATTTGTACATTATTTTCATTAGTCATTTTTTCAATTTCTATAGAACCATCATGTATCATGCTAGTTGCTTCTTTAGCTTCTTGAATTTTGTTTCCGAACTCATTAAGACTTTGTGATATATCAGATATATCTTCTGCTTGTCCAACCGTTCCAGATGCCATCTCTCCAATAGCATGAGTTATATTAGAAGATGCAGCAGTCATATTCTCTGATACAGTTAAAAGATTACTTGAACTATTAAACATATTGCTAGTAGTACTCTTTATATTATTCACAATGTTATTTAAGAAGTTTTGCATATCTCCCACAGCTTCTGCTAATTCTGCAGCTTCATCTTTTCTTATAGATAAATTACTTGGAATATCTTCTGTAAGATCTCCAGAGGATACTCTTTTTAGAGCTTTTACTGAAATAGATATTGGTTTTGCAACTCTGCTAGCAAAAACTCCTCCTAATATAATCATTAATATTGCAACGATTATTGTACAACCCACCATATATACTATTGATTCTGTTAGAGGCTTCATAAGGACTGCATATTCTTTTCCTACAAATATCATACCTACTATTTCATTTTTTCCATTTTTTATAGGAGTATATTTTCCTATATATTTCACTCCTGAAATTGTAACCTGACTTTGAAATTCTTCTCCATTTTTTAGAACTATTTCTATAACCTTCTCATCTGCTTTAGTGCCAACATTCCTCTTATTGTCCACAATTAATGTAGTTATAAATCTTGTATCATTGGCAAATATAGTTACTTCAGAATTAGATTGTTCCTTTACTTTATCAATTATTCCAACAATGTCATGTAAAGGATTTTTTCCTTTTGTTAGCTTTTCACCATTTAAAGCCCAAGTTCCTGGATAACTACTATCTAAAACTGCAGAAACCAAATTAGAAGTACTTGTAAGTTCATCAGTGACACTTGATTGAGTTGCCTTGTTTGTAAAATAATAAGATAATCCTAATAACGAACTGCTGATACAAATAACTGATAAAATTAATAATCTAACAATCCTACCTTTTAATCTTAAATTTTTCATTTTCCCCACTCCTATGTTTGTCTTTTGTATATTTGCTATAGATTATATTAAAATAAAGTCTTGTAACCTTTTACACTTTAGCTTTTTAAACCCACTTTTTTTGTTATTTTTCAATTTTCCCTTGTATATAATTATACATTTGTTATTCTTTTTTTCAATACATTAATAAACAATTTCTAATTATTTTATAAATTAATAAAAAAAGCGTTTAGAAAAATGAAAATACCATCACGCTCTAAACGATTTTCTTTTAAGTTCCTTTTAAATCGTATCTTATTTTAACCTGATAAAATACTCAATTAAAGCACTAAGATAATAATAGCACTTTTGTTAAGCACTATTGCCTTTATAAAAATTCAAGCTAAATAAGCTTATATCCACAGTTAGAACAAAATTTTGTTCCTTGGGTTTTTACTCCGCAATTTGGGCAGAATTTAGGTGCTGCAGAAGTTGTTGTCTCTTGTGATGCTACATTATTTACATTTTTATTTTGTTGCATTTGGTCAACCACTTGCTTTCCCATCATATAACCCATCTGAATCCCCATCACATCAGATGCCGTTCCTCCACCTTTCATATTTCCCGATGCCATTCCATCTACAATACTAACATTTTGATATTTGCCCATATCATTAATCATGCTGTGTGATGCGACTTTTGTTGCCATTTTCTCTACTTCTTCTGGATAAGTAAAGCTCTCAATATTAAAACCAGTAACTGTTATCCCAAGCTTAATTATTTCCATATCTAAATCTTCTCTTATTCCCTTAGCTATATCAAATGCATTTGCTTGAAGATTAAATTTATTTTTGCCTTCTTTTGCAATCCACTTCATCAGCAATTGATTCAATATAGATGTTACACGTTCTTTAATATCCTCAACTGCATATTGCTTTTTTATTCCTGCAATTTTTTCAATCAATACCATATAATCAGCGACCTTAAAATTGAAGGTTCCAAAAGTTCTTATAGGCATCCCTCCAGGAAGTCCTGGTGCTTCAATACTTACAGGATTTTTTGTTCCCCATTTCACAGTAAATTCTTTTGTGTTTATAAATAAAACTTCAGCTCTAATTCCACTATTAAAACCAAATTTAAAGCCTTTTAAAGTTGAAAGAAAAGGTACAATTTGAGATTCCATGTCATAACTACCTTCGTCAGTAAATATTCCTTCTAATTTTCCATTGTACATAAATATAGCATCTTGCCCTTGGCGTATAATAAGACGACTACCCTTCTTTATCTCCTTATTACTCCATTTCCAAAATATAAGATCATCTCTGTATTCTTCCCATTCTACTACATTAGAGAACTGACTTGAAAATAACCCCATGAATATACACCTCCTGATTATTGAATTTATTCACTTCCTCATATATATTATTAAAAATATTTTGACTATTAGAAAGTTGTGTTTGATATATATTATTGTTAAAACTCACTTTTCTGATTTCGGAATGGTTTTTTAGATATAGGATAATAGCTGCAATTATCATCGCAAAGATGACTAATATAGCTATTTTAAATGGACTCTTAGGATAATCACCTTTCATCTTTCCAGTTTCCCCATTTATAAGTACATGATAATTCTTTCCATTATAACTATAGGAAGTAGCATAAACAGGTAATAATACATGCTTATAGGTTTCATCATAGAAGCTTGGATTTAACCTTACCTCTCTCACCCTATCATAATGCCTTGTTACCTCTTTTTCTGCCATGCGATGTAATTCATTTCTCATTTTCTTCTTTGCCTCAATATTTCCCTCCTCTAAACCTATGCTGTAAGTTTCAGCGGAAAAGCCAGATAAATAGCTTGGAGAATATGATGCTATATCTTTTGTAGTAAATGGTTCTATACCATTTATTAGCGAGGGATTCATATTTCTTGAAGCAGTTACTTGAACATCATCAAAGAAATAATTTATCCTTCCCTTTGTAAAAAACCAGTCTGTTTCTGTTCTGTAGTGTACTTTACCTTCTCTATCTTGATATGCTACTTGTCTATCACGACCACCCATAGCTGTATATGGGCAATCTACCATTGCATCAAAAGTCCAATAAGGTACATATATACCCTGAATCTTATCATTTTCATATAGAGCTTTTAACTTGTTTGGAGCAAGCCATCTACTATAAATCCACTTCCTCATCATCTGGGCTATTTCAGCTTTTTCAACTTTAAAAGGAATAACTCCATCAGGAATTAGAATCTCCTCTTGTTTTTCTGCTAATACATAACTTGAACCACAGTATGGACAAGAAACAGCTGTACAATCGGAAGCTACTTCCACATGTGCCCCACACCCCTGACATTCCATAGTACTTGAGTTTTTCATGGATACCTTTATAGTTTCTCTATCTATCAATGTAAACTTATGTTCAATAACGAAATTTTTATTATCTATAATCTCTATCATGTTATCGCAATTAGGACATTTCAATTTTTGAGTTTTCACATCAAACTCCATAGTTCCACCACAACATTCACACTTATAACTCTCTTTGTCCATAATAATCCCCTTCACACATTAAAAGGTGTAGAGATAAGCTACACCTTAAATAATCCAACTATAAGTCTTTCTTTTCATTAAGGCTTGTAGCTAATCTTGGGTACTATTTTCTTTTAAAGCTTTAAGCTCTTCCTCTATATCATTTCCTTTAAGCATTTCTAGCTCATCTTCAATATTTATTGATGAATCATATTTGCTTGTTAATAGATTTATATCAACTTCTTCAGAAGATTTGTTAAGCTCTGCCATAGCATTCGCTTCGTCTAACATCCGATCAGCCTTCTCTTCCATTCTGTCAAATGCAGATATATTTGCTCCTGCATTGGTAATAGAAGCACCCATCTTGTTAATTCTCTCTTGAGTTTTAGCTATTGACACCTTTGCTTTAATCGCATCTTTTCGAGCATTTAACTGACCTATATCTCTCTGAAGTTTATCGTGCATAGATTTCATTTTAATTGCATTAGCTTTAGCTGCATCATACGCCATTTTTAGGCTTTCTTGCTTTTGAAGAAGCTCTGCCTTCTTCCCTAAAAACTGCCGAGCATCATTATCATTTCCTGCTTGTACAGCCTTTTTTGCATAATTCTGCATCTTCTCTATTTCAACACCACACTCTTCATAAACACGCTTTGTACGTTGTTCTTCAGCCATTATTGCTGCTGTTTCAGCCTTTACTTTTCCTAAATCGCTATTTAAATCCCTAAGATATTGGTCTATCATTTTACTCGGATCTTCTGCTTTATCTAGTAACGCATTAATATTAGCTTCCATAATTGCCTTGAAACGTCCTAGTACTCCCATTAAAGTTCCTCCTAATTAATTTTAATCATAGAAAGATATTCTGCTAATACTATTTATATTACTAATACTATTAACATATCTATGAATCTCTAAACAAAATTTCTAAAATTTATAGGTTATATAAAGACTATAAACAGCTTTTGAGTGTATAATAACTTGTATAAAAAAACTTCAAAGGAGAAATAAATGAACAATTCTTTTATTGACTTAAAGATAAATCAAAATCTTATAGAAGGTTTGGAAAAACAAAACATAACTATACCAACAGAAATCCAGCAGCTAGTGATAAAATCAGCTTTAGAAAACAAAGATATCATAGGTGAATCTTATACTGGTAGCGGGAAAACTTTAAGCTATCTTCTTCCTATCTTTCATAAGATAGATACTGCAAAAAGAGAAATGCAAGCAATAATTCTTGCACCAACTCATGAACTAGTAATGCAAATTGAGGAGCAAGTTTCGTTACTAGCTAAGAATTCAGAAATTCCTGTAACTTCTCTTACTATAATTGGTGAGGCAAGTATGGAAAAGCAAATAAAAAAGCTTAAGGATAACAAACCTCATATTATAGTAGGAACAATCGGAAGAGTTTTAGATTTAATTCAAAAGAAAAAGATTAAAGCTCACACTGTAAAGACTATTGTCATTGATGAAGCTGATAATTTACTTTCTGAAAGTAGCCTTGGAACTGTTAATAACATCATTAAAACAACTATGAGAGATAGACAACTAATGGCATTCTCAGCTACAATAAATCCTAAAACTTTAGATACTGCAAAAGCATTAATGAAGGAGCCAGAAGTATTTAAGACAGATGGTAAGGTAGCAATGAATCCTAGAATTTCTCATGAGTATATAGTATGCTCTCATCGTGATAAGTTTGAAATCTTAAGGAAACTTATTGCAGCTACTAAAACAGAAAGAGCCATAGTATTTTTAAATAAAAATGAAGAAATTCAACTTATAACAGATAAATTAAATTATCACAGCAAAAATGCCGGCGGTATTTACGGCGCTGCTTCAAAGGAAGAAAGAAAAAACACTATAAATTCTTTTAAAAGCGGAAAGATAAATTTATTAGTATCCTCTGATTTATCAGCTAGAGGTCTTGATGTGCCAGAAGTTACTCATATCTTCAATCTTGATTTTCCTGTGAATACCAATGATTATTCCCATAGGGCAGGAAGAACGGCAAGAGGAAATCTTTCTGGGACCTGTATTTCTATAATCACAGAAAAAGAACTAGCAGCAATACGAGTTTATGAGAGAGAATTTAATGTTAAATTTGAACAAATAGATGTTTATGAAGGAAGAATCCATAAAGCTTAATATAAGCTTTATGGATTCTTCAGTTATATAATATAAAATAACTTATTTATATTATATAACTCTACACTTTAGCTACATCTCAATCTTAGATAATTTCCCTACTTTCTACATCAATAGACTACTTTCGCAAATTTACAACATTTTATTTTCCGTATATAATATTAAGGTAGTACGTTAATTGAACTATAAGAAAAAAAATTTAGAGGTGTAAAATGAAAATCTCCTGTGATCTAAGATTTAAAAAAATATTCTCTGTCTTATGCATTTGTATTCTTTTCTTAGGATTTTCCTTAACATCAATTCCAGTATCTGCAGCTACTGAAACCACAGTTAGCTATAGTATAACTGGTGATGGTATTGTAGGCAGTACAGTAGAAATTGCTGCTAATGTATCATCAGCTAGTAATTTATATGGAGTTTCTTGGGATTTTATATATGATACTAGCATGTTACAAATACAAAGCATATCCGCGGGTCCTTTAATGGGCACAAATATATCAAAATTTACATCAAATGCAAATGGACGTGCCTATATAAGTATGTCTAAGTTTACTACTGCATCTCCTGTAAATGGTGAAGGTACTCTTGCTATTATAAGAGCACGAGTTCTTAAAGTAGGCACTATTAAGATTAATACAACACCAACTACTAGCAATCTTAATATTTCAAATCTTACTTCTTGTATAAAACTCTCTGATGACTATAGTAATAAGATTGCTTATAGCTATAAAGATAGTTCTATAATTACAAAACCTATAAGTTCACTTACAGATGGAAAATATGAAAATACTAATGGAAACCTTACTTATACTGACAACTGGATAAAAGCAACTGATAGTTCTCAACATTTTTCAAATGTTTTAGATAATGAAGTTAGTTTTTCTTTTGAAGGAACAGGCGTAAATATTCACTCTATAACTGCAAATAATAGAGGTATTGCTAAAGTATATATTGATGGCATAGCCTATGATGCTGATGATTATACAGAAACAGTTCAAAGAAAGGTGATTTTCTCTAAAACTGATTTGCCAATTGGTAAGCATGAAGTTAGAATTGTAGTTACTAATAATAAAAATGCTGCTTCAACTGGATACTATATCTCCATAGATGCTATTGAAATTCTATGTAACCCTCCAGTTTTAAAATCTGGTAAATATCAAAATACTGATTCAAACTTATTTTATGCTGGTTCCTGGGTACAAGTCACTGATGGTTCTCAACGCTATTCTAAAATAGAAAATAGCACCTTATATTTTTCTTTTGAGGGAACTGGTTTCAACCTTACCTCACTTGTCGCAAGCAATAGGGGTATTGCTAAAATATACGTAGACGGAACTGCTTATGATATTGACACTTATTCACCTACAGTTACATCTAAAATCATTTTTGCCAAAGATGGATTACCTTTCGGTAAACATGATGTAAAAGTAGTAGTTACTAATACAAAGAATGCGACATCAACTGATACTTATATTTCTATCGCTGCTATAGAAATATTGATTTCACCACCAGTTCTTACAACTGGTAAATATGAAAATACAAATTCAAATTTAATTTACACTGGTTCTTGGGTACAAGTCGCTGATGGTTCTCAACGCTATTCAAATATAGTAGACAGTGCTTTTCAGTTCTCCTTCGAAGGAACCGGCTTTAATCTAAATTCTCTTGTTGCTAACAACAGAGGAATAGCTAAAGTATATATTGATGGAACATCCTATGATGTTGATACTTATTCAGATGTTGTCCAAAGAAAAACTATCTTTTCCAAAGATGGTTTGGCCATGGGCAAACATACTGTAAAGGTAGTGATTACTAATACTAAAAATGCAGCATCATCAAACTATTATATTTCCATTACCTCTATTGAAATTTTAAATTCATCTCCAGTTCTTGCATCTGGAATGTATGAAAATACTTCTAGTGATATAGCATATACTGGTTCTTGGGTAAAAGTAACAGATGGTTCTCAAAATTACTCAAAGATTGAGAATAGTGCTTTATATTTCTCATTCCAAGGAACAGGCTTTAATCTTCATTCAATAGTTGCTAACAATAGAGGTATCGCCAAAGTATATGTAGATGGAGTAGCCTATGATGTAGACACTTACTCACCTACAGTTGAAAGAAAAATTGTTTTCACAAAGGATGGATTAGCCTACGGAAAACATAATGTGAAAATATTAGTAACAAATACAAAAAATACAACATCAACTGATACTTATATTTCTATTGATGCTGTTGAAATCCTAGTAACACCACCTACACTTTCCTCTGGAAAGTATGATAACTTTGATCCAAACCTAATTTATACTGGTTCTTGGACAAGTGTTGCTTATGATTCTCAACATTTTTCAAAAACTGAAAATAGTACTGTGAGTTTTTCATTCGAAGGAACAGGTTTTAACCTTCACTCACTAGTTGCTAGCAATAGAGGTATTGCCAAATTATATGTAGATGGAGTAGCCTATGATGTAGACACTTACTCGCCTACAATTGAAAGAAAAATTGTTTTCACTAAGGATGGATTAACCTACGGAAAACATAATGTACAAATCGTAGTAACCTGTACAAAAAATACAATATCAACTGATACTTATATTTCTATTGATGCTGTTGAAATTATATAACAGAATAATCTTATAATTGAAAGAATGGGGCTTTGCACTTTGTGCGACAGCCCCATTCTTTTAAGTCCTTATTCACCAATCCATCATTGCAGTTTCTTATTCCCTAAAGTTTTAAGTTTCTGGTTAATTTGTATTAGTTATTTCAGCACCTTTAAAGACATCAATATCTCCAAAAATATTATCTAATACAAATTTATTATCAATTTCTAAATACATACGCTCACCTTCCTATTTTTAATTTCTATAATCAAAATAGTAACGTTCTTTAGTTCCAGAAACCTTACCATTTTTAGTATTTGTAGATGGTCTAACATTAAACTGTGAAGGTTGATTTCCAATACCTGATTTATATATGCCCATAAGAATGCTCTTCAACCATTAAAACTTTTATCCTTGTTTTACTTACTTGTAAAGATACACATATTGATTATCAAGTAAATTCTCATATCTGATACTTACACTTGAGAAATTGTTTAAAAAATAATGAACCAGCCTACTTAATTTCAGCTGATTCATTTCATCTTTTCACTGCATTATTACAATTATGCAATGAATTTTTATTAAATATATAAATTCATGATTAATCTTATTATATAGTATTTTATTCCCGTATTCCTTTTTTTAGGAATTATATACTTTAACCTTTAACGTGTCTCGCATTATAATAAATAGCATTAACCCAGTATACTTCATATACACTAGGTAGTTCACCACTTAGTAAAAAACAATAATTATGTTTATCTCGAAATCCATTGAAGAAAATACTCATCATCTAAATCTTTATAGTCTTTTCTATAAAAATCTTCGAAGTTTATGATATTTCCTTTCTTATCTTTTATAGAGTATTTCTTTCGTTTTCCATTTTCCAAAACTACTATATCTGCGGTAAACATATTAGTTATCCCGGCTTTTCCAAAAATAATTTTTTCAACTTCATCTATACTATTAACTCTTAAAATTCTGTAATCTTCTTCATGTGCCATACGTTCAAATACTAGAAAACCATCTACATCTACCTCTTGTTCTCCTAAACTTAAATTATTTAAGCACTGTCCATGGCACTCTGATTTAATAATCTCTTTTTCTCTTGGTGAAAAATTTGTTATTAATTCAATAAAGTAATCTGCCCCTTCATCTCCACCATCTAATTCATAAAAAAACTCATTTTCATCTTTAACTTCATCAATAACTTCAAAAAGTTTTCTAATAGTATATTTCATAATATTTATTTTCCTTTCATATATTTATTAAGTAAATCTACTGATTTTGTGTATTAAATGCTATTTGGTGACCACTGCTTCTTGCAGGTACAAGTCCTTTATAAAATTTCTTTGAAGTATTCCTTAGCATAGGACCAGATATCGTATCATAACTATTAGTCATCCCATTACGACTATTTCTAACAAAATCTTCCCATTCAGCATCAGCAGTTAAAAATACCTTGTTATTTAATGCATCGATTTCACTCTTTGGTACATTAAATTCTACTATATCACCCTTTCCTTTAAATCTTGAATTTATCCACTCCTGAGCTTGATTCTTATCTGTAGTAGTATAAAAACCTCTTCCAAAATCCATATCTCTTGTCACATGATTTAAATCCGCACCATTCGTTCTGATTGAATTCGCTGCATCAACACTCGTGCCATGATAAAGCGTAACATATTCTTCGGTAGCTTTACCCGCCCCCTGATCTTAGATAGAAAAATGCAGTGAGAGAAAAGAAGTGGCAACAAAAATCTGTGCCACTTCTACAATATCGCTCAATTCCACATAGATTTAAACTGATAAATATTTACTGCTTATCTACAAACGGTTTAATATTTTGAATACGAGCCACTTCAAACGTACACTGAATTTCCTGCTCATCACTCATAGATATTTTGCAACAGTACTTATCGCTATTGCTCTGCATCGTAAACTTCTCGATTCTTGGCTTATCTTCTTTTACATCTATTCTTAAATAGTTCAAGCCATAAAACTCTAGCCTTACATAGACACTTTCAAAGACCCCCCATTTTTTAGGAACCTTTGTTGGCTCATCATGAACTAATATTGATAACTCAATTCTAGAATCAATCATTTGCCAATTTACATTAATTAGTTCAGCTTTTTCAAATACATTTTTGTCACCAAAAATATTCTTAATTACAACTGCATTATCAATTCCTTCAAACATAGTTTCACCACCTATTTTTTAGTAATAATGGTCCTTCATACCCTGAACGGCTCCGTTCTTAGTATTTGTTGAAGGTCTAACATTAAAATGAGAAGGTTGATTGCCAATACCAGAATTATAATAATGTCCGTAAGAATGATCTTGTATAACCACCTTATCTATAGGATTTCCTTGTACATCAAATTTTCCTTGCACTGAATATGTTAACTCACGTGTTTCTACAAAGTTATTATTCGCATCTAGAATTCTATTTTTATTCTCATCCAATAAAGGAACCATTTTTTGCTCAAGAGGCTGTTGCGATTTACTTATCCCTAAATCCTTCTTAATTTCTGACAAAGCTTGCTTTCTAGAAACAGGATTACCCGCCCCCTTATTAATACCACCAGAACTATTCAACGCTTCTAATCTTTTTTCATTAGTCTTAACAGCTTCCTTAAAGTTCTTCTGTACGCTAGTATCAGCTTTTTTGAAAAACCCTAAATCCTTAACAGTATCCCTGAAATTTGTCTTAGGGAGATTAACATTACCAACTCCGGCGAAAGACATTTGAGGAGACAATTTAGAAGATATCTTAGAAGCTATATTGTCTGAAATTTGGTTCAGTCTGCTCATTCCAGCATCCCCAAATACTTTTACCCTGGCTTTTGCTTTATTTAGCAGTTGCTCTGCTCTACTTATTACTGGTGGCTTTGGTATCGCAGGTAGTTTACTTACAATTTTTTTAGCATAGTGTCCAGTTGCTGCTCCTCCACCACCAATAAGTGTTCAAAACGCTGTTTATTTTTATTGGATCCAGTATTTTTCAAATCGCTAGGTTACATGTATTTTTCATTCTAATTTTCCAATTACTAAAGATACTTGTTCTAATTATACAGGAAATCTTTTATCTGTTGAAATATTAATCTCTTTATCCTACACATACTATAGCCATGAACCAACTATACTCATAATCGGAATTATTGTGTCTAGACTTTGCTAGTTTATCAAGCTACATATTGTTTTAGCCTTTATTCATCACTTTTAAAATTCATCATCACTCTAATTTGCAGTCTTTTAATACTCCGTTGTACTCTGTGAAAACAACTCACACCAAATCGAAGATTTGGGTTCTCTGCTTTTCTGATGTGTTATTGTTGCTTTTTAGTATGATTCTTTTGAATGATGTATTGATACTATATATTAACCACTAAAAATAATGAACCAGCTTACTTAATTTCAGCTGGTTCATTTCATCTTTTCACTTCATTATTTAGATTAATCAGTTACAATAGGCTATAGTATTAATGTGCTTCTGACCATTCAGATTAATCTTTCATATTACTCAACAATCCTAACATAGTTATGTGGTAAAAACATCTATTAATTATTGTACTTACTAATATTTAAACTCATATTTATTTAACTCTTTATTGAAACTTACATTAATAATTGGTGCTTGAAAACCACATGCATTTGCAGCCCATTCAATTATTGCAGCAGTCAACCCTTCTTCCTGAAAATCACATAAACTAAAAACTAGCGAATGTATAATTATTAACGTATCTGCCTTATACGGTGATGTATTAACTATTAAATCACCTACTCTTTTCAACCCTTCCCATAGGAATATTTTATCTTCCTCTAAAAACTTTTCGCCATCTACTAAAGGTTTACTTGCATAACCTGCCATTAAACCATCACATATTTTATCATATTTACTATCTTCATCGCAGTTACCAACTGTTGTAATTTCAGCAGTTATTTTTATGCTTATCCCCCAAGACGACTTAAATACGCGATAAGTGTGTTCGTACATACTCATTTACACCACTCCATTATTTTTTAGTAAATTTCAAGTATTTAAATACTGAACTATGAAAGTAGTTCTCTACACCAATATTAGTTGCCCTTCGTATATACTCTAGACCATGATTAGGAGTACCTCCATTTAATTTAGCGTGAATATCCAAAAATGCATCAACTTCATCGTCAGGTAATTTAGTCATATCAAGGCTCTTCATCTTAGCTAAATCCTTGTTAGCTACTTTAAATTCATATATATTTAATTCTACATCAGTTCTACGTTTCTTTAATTTTAAGTAGTTTTCAGCATCCTCTAAGTTATCCCATGAATATACTCCTTCACCAAGATTAGCTTTATGTGGTTCTGTTGGCCAAGGTGTTCCATCATTTAAAAGCCTTGCTCCATCTTCTGCATTTTGCACAGTATAGAATGATTTACTTCCGCTCTGAGTTTTATTTATGTTCTTATTAATACCACCAGAACTATTCAACGCTTCTATTCTTTTTTCATTAGTCTTAACAACGTCCTTAAAGTTCTTCTGTACGCTAGTATCAGCTTTCTTGAAAATTCCAACTTCTTTAACATTGCCTCTAAAACTTGTCTTAGGAAGATTGATATTGCCAACTCCAGCAAAAGACATTTGAGGAGACAATTTAGAAGATATCTTAGAAGCTATATTGTCTGAAATTTGGTTCAGTCTGCTCATTCCAGCATCCCCAAGTACTTTTACCCTGGCTTTTGCTTTATTTAGCAGTTGCTCTGCTCTACTTATTACTGGTGGCTTTGGTATCGAAGGTAATTTACTTACAATTTTTTTAGCATAGTGTCCAGCTGCTGCTCCTCCACCGCCAACAACTGCCGAAACTGCTGCTTCCTTCCAATTAACCTCACCTTTAGAAATATATTGCCCTGCTACATTACCTACAAAAGAGGCTCCTGCGTTTATCGCTATCGTGGCTCCTAGAGATAAACCTCCTGTCGCTGCTGCCAGTCCTCCTGTTATCGCTCCTTCTACAGCTGCCCCTGCATAAGACTTCCAACCTTTATTAAACTTACCATCATCTAAATAATCACTAACTGCGTTTATAGCGACTCCTGCTACAGCTCCTACTAATGCGCCGATTGCTATATGAAGCCAATGTCCAGTTGGATCATCATATATTAAAGGATTATTATAACAATAAGTATACAAATTTAAACTTAGTGGATCATTATAACTTCCTCTATAAGTATCTTCTTGCAAAAATCTAGCTGTAACTGGGTCATACATTCTGCTGTTTAGATAGTAATTTCCTGTTTCTTTATCATATCTATATCCAGCATATAAGAATGGATTATCTACAGTTCCAGTGCTTTCTTCAACTGCTCCAAACTCATCATAATAGTAAGTACCAATTATTGCTCCTGCCTCATTGGTTAAGGTGGTTACATCACTATGCCCATTATATAGATAGTACACTTTTTGTCCATCAGCATTTCTACTTATAAGGTTTTCTCCATATATATTTCTGCCTTTTTCATTTCCTGATGCATCTAGTTCAAGTACTACCTTATCTCCTTCATAAACAAAGTTGGTCTTAACTCCATTTACATCCTTAGCAACTCTATATCCTTCAGCATTATAAGCGTTTTTTACAACTACTCCATCCTTTGTAGTTGTCTCAATTAATTGATTTAACTTATCATACTTATTTATAGTTTCTTTTACAACATTTTGTTGCTTAGTTGAGTCATAACTAGTCTCTGTAACCTTGATCTGATTTCCATTTTCATCATAATCATATTTACTATTTTGCTTTTCTGCTGTTAAAGCAACTCCTGAATCTTGAATACCTGTTAACAATTGATGGCTATATCTTAATCTATTAAGGCTATCATAATAGTATTCAGTAGTTTCTACATTGCTTCCAAATACCGCTGACATAGAAGTTCTATTTCCAGCATTATCATATTTATAAGTTGTTATCTTACCGTCTTGTTCAGTGGTAGTTTCTACTCTATTTAACCTATCATAGGTATAAATAGTTTTCCCTTTTTTATCAACTTTAGCAGTTATGTTTCCTGAATTATCATATTCATAAACAAAACTTTCTGCTATGGACCCGTTTGGATTTTTGTTTTCAAGCTTTGCTAAAGTGTTATTTTTATTATAGTAATAAACTTCTTTGCTACCGTTTGGATAGATTACTTCTTGTCTATTTCCGTTGTCATAATAATTATAAGTGGTAGTATTTCCACTTTCAGTTACCTTGTATAATCGTTTTGCTTTATCAAAGATTTTCGTAGTTACAAAACCTTTAGCATCGGTACTAACTTCTGCATAACAGCCTGGATCAACTCCATTTGTACTATCATATAGATATTTAGTCGTACCTCCATTTGGAACATCCTTTGTAATTGTTCTGTTTAACGCATCGTAAGTTCTTGTAGTTGTTCCAGTTGAATCTTTTACAGTAAGCAAGTTATCATTTTTATCATAGGTATAACTATTATTTATACTTCCTATAACCTCGGTTAGCTTTCTTCCGTAAATATCATAAGTATAGGTTGTTACATCTGTGTTTTTACTAGTTCTTGTTTTAATATTACCATCTACATAGTAAGTATAACCTTCAGATAGATTAGCTGTGCTAAGATCAACTGTATTTCCACTTACATTAGTTGTAATATCTTTTTTAAGCGTTTTAATTTTTATAGGTTTATTTGCACAGTTGTATTCATAATAAGTAACATTACCATTTCCATCTGTCATCGTCTCCATATTACCATTATCATCATATGTATATGAGGTTACTTGACCTAAAGCATTTGTAACAGATTTTAACTTGTTTAACTCATCATATTGATATTTAGTGGAATTTCCATTGCCATCTCTTTTCTCAATGACATTATTACGTTCATCATAAACTTGTTCAGCGGCAATTGTTCCTGTAGCCTCATCTCCGTTTATGCTTTTTATGAGTCTCTTATCCTTATCGTAAATATAAGTTATCTCATTATTTAACGCATCAAAAGATTCTTTTTGACTTCCGTTTGCATTATAAGTTAGGATTTGTATAACTTTATTATAAGCATCTCTTTTGTCAATAACTCTTCCAAACGCATCATATTTATATTTTAATACATTGCCCAAAGGGTCAGTTTCAGATATAAGTTGTCCAAATATATCATATTCATATGTGATTCTATTTTCTTTAGTTGAACCATCTACATAAGTTACATTAATCCTCTTTGATGTGATTTTGTTTTGTTCATCATAAGTGCTTGTAGTCTTATTGCCATTTCCATCTATAAAGGCTACTACATTGCCATTTCCGTCATTAAAGTAGAACTTCTCTATTACTTGAGTTCCATCACTTTTTTGAGTTTTCTCATGAATCTTTCTTCCAGCGTTATCATACTCAGTTAAATCAACTCTTCCGCTACTTTCTTGGCTTAAAGCTTGATTTCCATATATATCATATTGATATTGTATAGTATTAGCATTAATAGTTGCATCGGAAGCTGTTGTAACTTTTCTTATCTTTCCTAGTAAATTATACTCATACTTTGTTTCAATACCTTTGGCATCCTTTTCTGATATAAGATTATCTCCTAAATCATATTGATTTGTTTTTATTACTAATTGGCTGCCATCCTTCTTGTTTAAAGTAGTCTTTGTTAGCTTACCAGAATTGTTATATTCATAAGTATAACTTCCTTGATTTGCACTAATATCTTTAACTACTCTTCCTAAACCATCATATTCATATTTTGAATTGAAAGCTAGTCCTTTATCCTTTGAAGCTGGTGTTAAAACAGAAGTTTGTTTATTCAGTAAGTTATATGTGTATTCTGTTCCATATCCATTTTCTATTTTCTCCGCTGGTGTTGCTCCAGAACCTTGCTCATAACCAAGTGCATCTAACTCTTTAATGACATTGCCTTGATTATCATACTTATAAGCCTTTGTAGTAACATTATCCCAAGCTAAGGTATTAGGGTTTCTACTAGATTTAATTTCTCTTATAACCCTACCCATATCATCATATTCAAATAGAGTTTTATCAATATTTTCTCTATTGATAATTACATTATCATACAAATCTACTACATTATCTTTGTTAAAGTCATATTCTGGATCCCAATTAGGACTATCAGGAGTCGTGTTGATAGCTGCATTAAATTTTTGAATATAAGAATTATAGTCCTCATTGAGCCTTGATATAGTCTTTGAAAGAACTCTTCCAAGATAGTCATAGGTGAAAAGAGTATATTGTCCTTTTGGATCTCTAACTTTTACAAGTCTTCCTCTTAAATCATAAGTGTTTGTAGTTACTCGCCCATTGCCATCCCTTGAATTAAGAACTTTTCCATCCCAACTATAATTCTTTGATGTAAATATAGTTGTATCATTTCCTGCAGTATTTTTTGCTTGTTTCGTTTGTTTTGTCTCTCTATTTAAATTGTCGTACTCGTAGCTTGTAACATTTAAAACTGGTGTTGTTGATAAAATATCAGTTCCATCTACAACTCCGTAGTTTTTCACATTTTTAAGGTTACCATTTTTATCATACTCATAGGTAGTCCACATATTGCTTAATGCAGAATCTGTAATACTATTACCAATTATGTCTTGCTTTGCAGTTTTAACTAGAGTCTTTATTGGTTTACCTAAATAGTTATTTCGGTATTCTGTTATTTCATATTTTCCACCATAAGTTAAGAATACTGTTTCTTTTGTAAGTACTCTATCCTTACTGTACTCATAATCGGTTCTTCTGCCCTCATTGTCTACTTTTGATTGTACTTTTCCATCCTTATAATAGTCATAAGTAAGTTTAATAGCATTCGGGTCTAAAATACTGACAGAAACTCCATACTCGACTAGATTTTTACCAGTCCACTCAACTTTCTTGTTGCCATCCTTATCATATTGAAAACCAGAATATGAATAATATGTTACATCGTCATTTTCTGAAATAGGCGTCCATTTTTTGATTAATCTCCCTAAAGCATCATAATTGTATAAAGTTTCATTACTATCTTCATCTTTTTCAATTAATTTCAAACCACTTGGAGTATATTTTGTACTTATTTCCGTTCCATCTGAATTTTTAACCTTAACTAGCCTATTCGCATAGTCGAATTTTAATATAGATGTAACTGTGTTAGTATTATCAATATATTGCTTATGAGACTTGATTAATACGTTACTTTCCAATGTTCTATCATAAGATAGAGAATAGTTAAACTCTTCTATTAAGATTTCTGTAGTACTTGCATCGCTTTCTTTAAAAGTTGTTTTTATAGGCCTATTATGGCAATCATACTGATAAAGGTACACTGATTTATTTGGCTTTATTTCCTTGCTAACATTTCCATACTTATCATAATAGTATCTAGTTGTATTACCCATTGCATCAGTAGCAGTGGCAACTTTTCCATTATAATAGTAGGTAAATCTAGTACCATGCTCTCCACTATAGGTATGTGCATCAATGTTATCAAGAGCTGCATCATATATATTAGGTGTTATCTCCTTAAGTTTCTGCCCTTCATTGTCATATACAGTTCTTGTAACTTCTCCTCCATGAAGAGTAGCTTTCTCCAACCTTCCATTCATATCATAAACATATGTCGTTTTATATCCCTCTGATGTTGTCATGGAAGCTTCATTATTATATGAATCATAGGTATATACAGTATTATTACCAAATCCATCAGTAACAACAGTTTTATTGCCGTTTGCATCATATTTAAATGTTGTAGTGTTACCTAGTGGTGTCTTTTCTGTCTTAAGACTTCCTTTTACTTTGTAACCATTTTGAACTCTTTCAGTTTCTGAGTAGTATTCATAACTAGTTATCGCAAACTTAGTTTCATCTAAAGGGTTAACCAAAGGATCCGTTCCATTTAAAGGTTGTACCTTTTGTATTAGATTTATCTTATTTGCATCATAACAATAGTATGTTACATTCCCATCTTCATTTACTTCTTTTATTAAATTGTTTTTATCATCATATGCAAAATTCTTTTCACTTTCATCAGGATTAATTTGCTTTGTAACATTTCCTCTTCCATCTCTGATATATTCAGTTCTATTACCATAGATATCCATAGAGGCTTTTATTTCACCATATTTATTCTCACCAGATGCATCAAGGTAATATTCTTTGTTTTCCGTTGATCTATCAGGATAAATAGTTACTGTTGGATATCCATACGAATCACACCAATACTCCTTAACCCAACCATTACTCTCCGTTACAATAGTTCTATTAACAAAATCATCATATTTATAGGTAAAGCTATTACCATAGTTATCTATTTTTTGTCTAACTTTATAGCTTCCTCCATCGAGGGTATATATTATTCGCTCTAGTAAAGCACCTTCACCGCTTTTTGTATCTTGAAGCAACCCTATACCACTATAAACATAATTTGTTACATTTCCTGATGCATCTGTTACACTACTTAATCTTTTACTTGAATCATAGTTAAAATCAACAATTCTTCCTGTTACAGTTCCGAAGCTTTCAGTTATTTTATCTATATACCCAGTTGCTGCATCATAAGTCAACTTGAAACTTTTATTTGTTTCATCATATACTCTATCTATTTTCCCATTATCATAAGCAATATTTACTGCATTTCCATTTTTATCTTTAACACAGTATAACTTTCCTGAAGAATTAAATAAATATTGCATCTGCTCTTTATTAGTAAGAGTAAATGTGTCCCCAGCCTTAGTTAATGTATTTCTAGAATCATTAGCTGTAAAGGTTCCATTGCTGTTTACTGTAAAAGTCTGAGTTTCACCTGAAGGTAGAACTACTTTTTTCATAGCTGTACCTGCAGAACTACTAAAGTCTGATATTTCTCCTTGTAAACTTAAACGCCAGCCTTTACCTAAGATTGATACTGTTTCATCCTTTGAATTATAGGTATGGCTTAAGCTTAGTCCTAAATTAGGAAAACAATCCTCCATATCCATAAAAGTCTTGCAATAATTACCTGTAGCCACACTAACACCTTGAGAGCCAAACCATTTCTGATCTCTTAGTTGCACAGATCTTACATAATTATTTAGATCCCCTACTGGTACACAATCACTCGGAGTCTTTAAGAAGGGATAAACTACTGCATAACCAGGATATACGTTGACCTTTTGACCTTTTCCTTCCCACGCACCTCCGCCTGTATCTGTTGCATATGGTCCATCAGAAGCTCCCCAATAGTTATTTCTTAAATCTATATACTTGTCTTTAGTATCATTCCAATAATTAACTGCACTAGTTCTATTTCCAACAAAAGAATTACCAGCTATAACTGTATCATCCGCAAAAGTAACTATGCCACTATCATTCTGGTGAATATCACTATTTATTATAGTTGCAGGTATATGGCCTATCCAAATTCCGTGCCCCATATTATGAGTAATACTACAATTAATAATTGTAAGATCGCTAGGTTCCGTACTCTCGTTATCTTTAAATGCATCTATTCCTGCATTTGTTGAGTTGAATACTGAAGAATTTATGAGAGTCAACTTCCCATCTAAATTTATGCTACAGTATCCTGGTCCACCAGCTTTTCTAGGTCCTCCTCCACGATTTATAACTGTGTTAAGTCCTAGGAAACTCCCACTATTTCTTATGTTAATCCAAGGAAAAAAGTCATCCATTATTTTTTGTGCTGGATCTGAAGTCGGTTTATATGGAAGAGTATATTCAGAATTAACAGAAGTAAACACTATCTGATTATTAGCTTTCCCCTCAGACCTAATGCACCCATATACAACAACTTCTCCTCTTAAATGAATTATTGTACCATCTTCTATACTTAAAGTTTTATCTTTACTAATATCTAAATATGATCTTACTAAATAACGATTAGTACCATTAAACAGTCTTGAATTTTCGTTTATAGTACCATTAAGAACTATAGCATCAAAGTTATTTCCTGATAATGTATTTTTTAACGCAACATCTTTTGGATTTACTGCAGATATTACCGACGAAAAATTAGTTCCTAATTTTTCAACTTTAACAACTATAGGACCAGATAATTCCTTTACTCTATTTGTATCTACTCCTGAAATCGTGTTCCTTTGAAAAGTTAAACTTCCAAGATACTCCTCTATATATACCCCTGTTTCACTGCAATTTTTTATTACATTATCAGTTACTTTAATGTTAACAATGTTACTACGAATCCCTTTAAGGCTTATGCCATTTTTTCCTCCAACTATAGTATTTGCCTTTATATTAGCCAACACACTATAAGTCTCGTAGTCACTAATACCTACCTGTATGGAGTCTCGTATTGTATTTGAAAAAGAATTATTTGTTATGTTTACTTCACCAAAACTATCTCCTAATCCAATCCCTTGACCCGCATTAGAAAAAGTACAATTACTAACATTTAATACTTTTTCTCTTTCTACCTTAGCATATATAACATAATTCCAATCTATACCACTATCTCCTACGCAATTGAAATTACAATAATTAAAACTAACATCTCCATTTACCAATATATAATTGTCTTTACGATCTAGTTCCATATCTACATAAGATGCTTTTATCTCACCAGTTGGAAGTACATATATACCTCTAAAATAATACTGGTCTGTTGATACAGCTTGGCCATCAACCATACTGCTAAACTGTATTTTTTCTGATGGTGTACCTTCCATAATAACTTTACCATTTATATATAAACCATTTTCTCTATACTTATATTTTTGAAATATAACTTTTGTTCCTGGTTCTATAGTCAATGTTACTCCTGGCTCTACACGTACTATTCCATCTATTATATGTGGTCCTTCACTTTTTTTCCAAGTAGTATCTTTATCAATAACTTCAACTTTTGAATCATTGTTATTCACTAAGCACGCTAGGAAAATCCCTGAATTTGTTCCCATTGTCCCAGATGTTTCACCATCCATTTCAAGTGGAAACGACTCTTGATTTGCATTATTAGTAAGTATATATCCTATTGAAAAACTTGTAGTTATTCCCTCAAGCTTCATTTCTATCATTTGTATGTTTTTTCCGTAAATTCCACATATCCCGCCATCATATGTCCATGGTTGCCATGTTCCATTCTCAGAATAAACTCTATACTTTATTTTTAAACCAGATGGGGGACTCAGTAAGCTAACTTTTATAGCATCAATTCCATTAGTTACTATTAATCTACCATCCTTACTATTCTGCCAGTCGCTTAATGGAGCACCTTTTACATGTACCTCATATTGAACTGAAGGTTCACTTATTGTATCTGTAAGTGCTACAATCGGGTTAGTCGCTGTTGGTATTCTACGTTTTAAAAGATTTCGATCTATTGGTAAAACAGAATCAGTCAAAGTTTTTCCTGGCTCTGTTGCCTTAGTAACAGCTTCACTCCATTGACTAAACTGTTCTTGTGATTTACTCCTTATCCTATATATATGAGTTTTGTTGTTAGAGTCGAAGTTATGCACATACCCTTTAACTGATTTTAAATCCACAATTTGTCCATCAACTTCTAATTGATACTCAAAATCCTCTTCATAGGTCCAATTAATTAAGTTAGTACTATCATTTATACTTCTAACTTCTATAATACTAGGTGTTTGAAAACTCAACAGATTTTGTTTTTCCATTGTAATACTTTGATTTTCTGTTGTTAAATTATTTAATTCCTCCAACTCTAAAGTGTGCATTTGCTCTAGATTTGGAATATCTCTATTTTGTGTTGTGGTCGTCTTTTCACTAGTAGGTATCGTAGGTAATGTGATATTAGACAAAACACCTAAATTAATATCAAGATCTACATTTTTAAAAGTATCCACTAGTATTTGTTGATTTTGAGTAAATATAATACTAAAAATCAGAAAAAAAGCAATAAATCTTTTAAATTTTTTCATAGTTCCTCCCTTGTTATTACATGTTTGATTGCAACTGACAATAGCCGTTTTGCTCATTTATAATTTCAAATATATATTTCATTTAATTAGCCTATAGTAAAAATTATAAAACCATCTTAATATCAATTGACAATCTTTCCATTTTTCTTGTGTTATTTTTTATATTTCCCCATTGTATTATAAGTTCTTTTAAAAAATTCCTCAATTAGTATTTTATTTTGAATTTAACTTTAGTTCTTATCAGATAACAATGAAAATATTGAATTTTTTTCTATACACCTACCCCATATTCATCATTCTCCTTATGCATAATCTACATTTTTCACCTTATAAGCTTCTTTTCGTTGTAATATCCAATTATAAGCAATATAATAATATCTAAATAGTTTGTTTCTGTCTAATTGAAATTTCAATTAGATAAGTTTCATAATTTACAATGATTTTATCCTTCATATATACTTTACTTTTGTCATATGAATCCAAGGGCTACGAGAATGGAGGTAATTCTATATGGACACTTCAAGGCTAGATGTAAATACTATGTACTTAAACATAAATAACTTTTCTGAAATTATTGGAGAAAAAATAAATTTACCTCCTGAAAGCCTCAGAAATTATATTTTAGCTAATATTTCAATAGCGATAGTTCGAAATACTACTATGAAGAGAGCTATTAATCGCATATACACTAAAGATAAAGAAAAATATTACCTAGAAACTAAAAAGTCCAGTTGTGTTAACCATATCATATTAACATTTGGAACTCTTGAACAAGAATTAGAATGTCGAAAAGTTCTTGGAGTTCTTTTAGTAGCAGAAAATGATTATATTTTAAGAAATAATATAATAAAATTGCTAAGAAAAAATTATCCTTCTATATATAGTGCTGTTAAAAATCATGATAAAAGACCTCTTATATCACGATATAATAAGATGGATGAATTCACCAGGAGTATTGAATTTAGACTTGATGAAGCAATATATTTTTATTTTTCTATATATCGTTCTATGGAAGCTGTAGATATTGGCTTTATCCAATCGATTATAGATGATATGCAGTTTTTTGAAACTTCAGCACCTATTAACAAGGATGTTTCCAAGGAAATAGAATTGCATAAAGCTAAGATTCAAGAATTAAAAGATTATCTTAAAAATAACTATGGCAAAATTTCCAATTATAAAGATATATTAACTAACAGCAATCCATCTTTAGTTTCCTATGGAGAAACCTTAAATAATTTGTTTACAATAAACAAATTTGATATAAATCATCTTTTTTCTGATTATCAATTTATTAACATAGATGAAATTCTTTTAGCTTATATAAAAAACCATAACCAATCAATAGATGATTCACTATTGCTTTTTTCCATAGTTTCTGGAGTGTTTATTAAATGCTTAATTAACGAATATAAAAAAAATAAGCTTCTATATTTTGAATCTAATCAAGAAACTTTATCCTTTGAAATAGATAATCTTAATGAAGTTAATAACAAACTTACTTTAGAAAACAAAGAACTATCGAAAAAGATTATACTTCTTGAAAGTGAAAAACTAGCCTTTGATAAAAATCTTAAGGATGAACTTACTAGGTTAAATAAATTTCATCTGCAAGAATTAAATATTTTCAAAAGTAAAATCAGCGCTCTAGAAAAAGATTTAAAAGAAGATACTATATACAAATCTGAGCTTTACAGATTAAGAGAATATATTTTCCAAGAAAAAAAACACTATATTTTCTTAAATGAATCAAGAAACTTTAAAGAACTCATAGCTGATAAAAAACTCATCATTATAGGTGGCACTAAAGAATGGAGAAGAAAATTTAGAGATAAATACCCAGAAATCAGAACTTTAAATGGCTTTAATGAAAGCTTCGATCCATCAATTCTTGCAAACTATTATTATATATTTTTCTATACAGGATTCATGAATCATTCTACTTATTACAAAGCTATAAATTTCATTAGAACTAATAACCTTAACTTTGGCTATATAGGTAAAACTAATATAGATTTGGTTGAACAAGAAATCATTGAAGAATTGGATACATTAACTTTAACTTGATTGCTTTATAGAAGTTATGGGGATATGGACGTATATATCTATACATAACAAATCAGCACAATAGAAATTTCTATTGTGCTGATTATACTTATTAGATTTTTTCTATATGCTATACAGTTCTTTTACTTACACCCCTAGTAGTATCAAGAAAAATATAAGCACAATTTATATTATAATTATCGAACCTTACTTAGGTTATTTATATATCCCTTATCTATCTCGTTTTTCTATTTGTCACTTTAGTCAGTTGGCATTTACCCTACCTTCTAACCAACTTATAAAGCTATAAACCTACACTTTTAAGTTTCCAGGTTATACTCTTAAAGTCTCCTCTAATCTCTGGTATATTCAAGCCTAAGTACATTAATTCGTCTCCTCCGATTATTGTATTTAGCTGTTCCTCTAAAAGGTATTCTTTATTTGGATCTAGTCCTTTTAATCTTAACCTTTTCATAGGCGGATTTGGTATAGCTAAAGTTTGAACATATACTATAAAAGCTTCATTTTTATCTTCTGATACATACATCCAAGCTGTATCATTTCCTTCAAAAGGGCTTAATATTCGATACATATCTCCAAATTGAATTAATTCTCTTATGCTTTTATATTGTTCTATTTGCTTTGCTACTTCCTTCTTCTCTTCTTCTGTAAACTTTGTAAGATCTAGCTCATATCCAAAGTTTCCAGACATCGCTACATCTGCCCTTGTCTTTAAAGATGTTACTCTCTCAACCTGATGGTTTGGAACTGCTGATACATGTGCTCCCATAGTACTGGTTGGGTACACAATACTTGTTCCATATTGAATCTTAAGTCTTTCGATAGCATCAGAATCGTCACTAGTCCATGTCTGTGGCATGTAATATAACATTCCTGGGTCAAACCTTCCACCACCACCTGAACAGCTTTCGAATAATACATGTGGGAAAGCCGAAGTTATAGCTTCTAACACTCTATATAGTCCTAGCATATATCTATGCGCTGTTTCTCTTTGTCTTTCAGCGTTTAATAATGCTGACCCAACTTCAGTCATGTTCCTGTTCATATCCCATTTAACATAAGCTATAGGCGCACTTTTTAAAACATCACTTATAGCCTTTATTATATATTGGCATACGTCTTCTCTAGATAAATCTAATATCAACTGCTTTCTTGCTTGAGATCGATTTCTATTTGGTACATGAATACACCAATCCGGATGTTTTCTATATAAGTCGCTATTTGGCGATATCATTTCTGGCTCAAACCATAATCCAAACTTTAATCCAAGATTATTAACACGTTTTGCTAAATCATCTAGACCTGCAGGAAGTTTATTTTTATCAACAACCCAATCTCCAAGAGAACAATTATCACTATCTCTTTTACCAAACCAACCATCATCTAGCACAAATAATTCTATACCTAATTCTCTTCCAACTTTCGCGATATCCTCAATTTTTTCTGCATTAAAATTAAAGTATGTTGCTTCCCAATTGTTTACAAGCACTGGTCTTGTTTTATCTCTATATTCACCTCTACATAATCTGGTTCTATAAAGTTTATGATAGGTTCTAGACATATCACCTATTCCCTCATTTGAATAAACCATCACAACCTCAGGGGTTTGAAAAACTTCACCTTTTTCTAATAACCAAGTGAAATCAAATGGGTTTATTCCCATAGATACTCTTGTAGTTTGATACTGATCAATTTCAGCTTCTGCTAAAAAATTTCCACTATAAATTAAGCTAAATCCATATACCTCTCCATTATCTTCATTTGCTTCCGAAGATAATAGGGCTATAAAAGGATTATGTTGATGGCTACTTGCACCTCTTCTACTGTCTATAGATTTTCTGCCTGTGCTCAAACTATCTATCTCAACATGACGTTCTCTAGCCCATGAGCCTGCTAAATGCAGAAACTTATAATCATTTCTATTAAAATCTACACTTATACTCAAAGCACGAAGAATTTTCAGCTTTTCATTTCCTTCATTTGCAAACCTTGCACTTCTTGTTATAACATTATGATCTTCAAAAACTGTATAAGTTAAAATGACTTTTAGCCCTATTAAAGAATCTTCCATAGTTATCTCTAAAGTCTCTGCTTCATCTACGCATTCAACATATGTTGATGGTAATCCTGCAAGTGTCGGTTTTCCTTTTAAGATCTCATGTGATACGTATTTAAGATCTGTTATAGTGGAACCGTTTTCTAATTGGACTATAAAAGCAGGATTTCGTAAATCTGTGTTCCCGTAGCTAGGATATTCTTGAGGTAATGTATCTAATGAAAGTATAGGTTTACTTGCATCTGGATTTGCAGAGAATGAACATCTTTCTCTTAGTTCTAATAGCTGTGAACTCCCAAAATTTCTTATTTTGCGTCCCCAGTGTAGATGTGTCAGATATCCATCTTCTGATATCTCTATAATGTAGCTGGTTTTTTTTGTTGATAAGTGAAATCTTCTGTTATGATCATTGTATAATATGCTCATGCTATTTTATCCTCTCGTGAAGTAAAATTTTGTACACTATTATACTATAAAATATATAGAAATAAAAAACATGGTATTATGTAAGATAAATATGGTATTATGTAAGATGATAAATGTATTAAGTTAGGAGGATTTACAGAAATATGATGATTAATGAGCGTTATATTATTTCTGAATCTATAAATAAAGAAAATCGAGATCTACTTGTATATCATCACGGCATAGAACAATGTATTCCTAAACATTGCTACGGCCCAGCTATACGAGACCACTACTTAATTCATTATATTTTGGCTGGTAAGGGGAAATTTCATGCCAACGGTAAAATTTACGAATTGGTCACTGGCGATGGTTTTTTGATACTCCCTGATATGGTAACCTTCTATGAAGCAGATGAAAACGAGCCTTGGACTTATGTATGGATAGGTTTTAGAGGTATAAAAGCTGCTGCTTATTTAGAAAGTGCTAATTTAAATATGAACAACCTTATCTTCAACTGTACAAGTGAAATCCTAAAAGAATACTTCTTTAAGATAATGAATGCTAATCTCTATTCTTCAGGCTATGAATTGAGACTTCAAGGATATCTAAGTATTATATTATCTGAACTTATAGATATAAGTGCTATGGATATCTTAGATACTAATAAACATTCAGATATCTATGTACGTAAAGCACTTCAATACATAGAAACAAATTATTCTGGTTCTACTTCTGTTGACGCTGTAGCCAAAGCCATAGGACTTAATCGTAATTATTTTAGTACCATTTTTAAAAAACATATTGGTATATCTCCAAAAGAATATATTATTCGTTATAAGATTGGTAAGGCCTGTGAATTCCTAAAAAACAACAGTTTGACTATTAGTGAAATCTCCAAATCTGTAGGTTATAATGACCCTTTAAGTTTTTCAAAAGTATTTAAACATATCAAAGGTGTTTCTCCTAAATATTATAGATTAAAAAAGGAAGATACCTAAGTATCCCCCTATAGAACGATAATATACATATAATGGTTATAATTCTGAAAAACTATAACAACTCTTGAAATCAGATATTAACGAATTTCTCATAAGCCTCTTATACCACGAAAGAAATATATTTTTTCATATCATTTAATACTAGAAAAGTAACTACCGTATACAAATACTTTAATTCTAATAGCGTTTAAAGAATAATTATAATAAGATAGAAATTTGAAATATAGACTCTATTCTATGATGTTTTTTAGCTCCTTAATCTCATTAATCTCCTCTTTCTTTCCAATTATTATCATGTCATCTGTTTCTATGAAATATATGTCATCTAAACCCTTTACTATTACTGGCTTTTTCGAACCAATAATAAGATTATTTTGCGAATTAATAATCTTTATATTTCCATCAATTAAATTATTTAACTCATCCTTTTCTCTATATCTTTCAACTGAAGCCCAAGTCCCAATATCATCCCAACCGAATTCACTTGGTATTACATAAATATCCTGTGACTTTTCCATGATTCCGTAATCTACAGAGATATTTGCTACTTGAGGATACATTTCTTTTAATGTATTTAAATAATCACCTTCTGGCTGACTATCGATATATTTTAATATCTCATAGGTTTTATCTAAATGCTTCTTAGTCAATTCTAGTATATTATCTGATTTCCAAATGAACATACCTCCATTCCAAAGATACTCCCCAGTCTGGATATACTCTAAGGCTTTTATAAAATTGGGCTTTTCTACAAATGCTTGAACTTTTCTAATTTCAATTTCATCAATATATCTACTATTTTTCTCACACTTTATGTATCCATATCCAACCTCAGGTCGGGTAGGTTTCATACCTAAAGTTACAATAGCTTCTGGCTTTTCATGAATAAACCTATTAGCTATATCTAAACTATGTAAAAACCGATCGATATTCTCTATAAGATGATCTGCTGGCAATACTGCTATAGTAGCATCTTCATAATGTTTTTTTATTCTGAAGGCAGATAAAGCTATACAAGGTGCAGTATTCCTTCCAACAGGTTCTAAAATTATATTTTCCTGTGGCAATTCTGGTAACTGTTCCTTTAAAATATTTAAATACATCTCACCAGTAACAACAAAAATTCTTTCTATAGGTATCAACTTTTTTAGTCTATTTACTGTCATCTGTATCATTGTTTCATTACCTAGAAGTTTCAAAAACTGCTTAGGTTTTTCTTCCGTAGATAAAGGCCAAAATCTAGTTCCCTTACCACCAGCCATTATAAGTGCACATAGCATAACATACTCCTCCTAAAGCAAAATATTTTTTCCGTCAACTACTCTGGCAAATTTCAATTTTCAAAATGCATTTAAACTTACATCTAAATATCATACACCAGTATATAATGAATGAAAATAGTTCAATAAAATTAATTTCTATTCCTTATATATATAACTAGTATTAATTGTAACATATTATGAATATTATATTTAGTCTAAAATCCTATATATTATCTTTAATATCTTTAGTATAATAATAAACTGGAATCTGAAATATGGTAACTAATAAAATTTTTTACCAATTTGACATGATTTTATAAAAAAATTATAATATACTTATAATATATATTCAAACGTCATAATATTAACATGCGAGGTATCAAATGGAACTAAAAGAATACTGGTATATCATAAAGAAACGATTGATTCTCATTATTTCTTTTACACTGCTTTGTGGTGCTATTTCAGGAATCATTACCACTTTTGTAATCGATAAGATATATACTGCTGACATTTCTGTTTTAATTGGTAAACAGGAATCCTCTGATTCTGAAAAAACATCAACTACCTATAACGATATTCTTATGTATCAAAAAATTGTTAAAACTTATAGTCAAATTGCCAAATCTCGTAAAGTTGCAGACGATGTTAAAGAAAAATTGTCACTAAATATGTCATCCGGAGCATTGCTAGGCTCCATGTCTGTATCTTCATCCACTGATACTGAATTTATGACTATAAGATTTTCTTCTAAAGATCCAGAATTGGCTGCTAAAATAACAAACCAATGGGCTGCTTCTTTAAAAGAAATAAGTAAAAAGATTAAGGGTAGTGATAATGTACAAATCCTTGATAATGCCCTAGTCCCATCAAGCCCCTCATCTCCAAACGTAAGATCTAATGTAATTATGACCTTATTTTTTGGTTTTGTCCTATCTATAGGCTTAACATTTTTGGTTGATTATTTAGATAATACAGTAAAATCAGAAGATGATTTATCTAAAATATTGGATTCTACTGTATTAGGTTCAATACCTGACTTAAAATTTGAAGAATAGAGGTAAAAATATGCTTAAATCCTTAGTTACTCACTTAGATCCAAAATCAGTAATTTCTGAAACTTATAGAACTTTAAGAACTAATATACAATATGCTAATATAGATGGAGATTTACGCTCAATTATAATCACCTCCTCTTCACCGTCAGAAGGAAAAAGCACCACCGTTGCTAATTTAGCCATAGCAACTGCTCAAACTGGGAAAAAGATTCTTATAATAGATGCAGATCTTAGAAAACCTAGTGTTCATAAAAAATTTGGAATAAGCAATCAATTAGGACTTACTAATGTTCTCACTGAACAATGTGAAATTTTTTCAGCTATTCAAAAGTCTGAAGTTAGAAATTTATATATTTTAGCCAGTGGTCCTATTCCACCGAATCCCTCAGAATTATTGGGCTCAAAAAAAATGCAAAATCTTTTAGATTTACTAAAAAGTAAATTTGATATGGTAATTATAGACACACCACCAGTACTAGCAGTAACAGATTCGCAAATACTTTCAACTGAAGTTGATGGAGTTATATTAGTTGCTGTTTATGGTAAAACGGATAAAAAAGCCTTGATCAAAGCAAAAGAACGTTTGGATAAAGTTGATGCAAATTTATTAGGTTCAATTCTAACAAGAGTACCTGCAAACTCAAAAAATGGAAGCTCATATTACTATTATTATTATGGAGAAAAAAAAGCTAAATGATAGATTTTCATAGCCACATTATTCCTAATATAGATGATGGGGCAGAAAATATTGCTACGACTTTAGAGATGCTTAAAATTAGCTATGGCGAAGGTACAAGCTGTATATGTGCAACGCCACATTTTATACCAGAAGAGATGGAAATTTCAAGATCATCTTATGATATTCTTTTTAAAGAAGTAGTCTATAAAAAATCTGCCAACATTAAAATCATTACTGGATTAGAATTATATATGAGCCCCAGCATTCCAAACCTTTGGGATAAAAAAAAGATTTGGGGAATAAATGATACAAACTACTTAATAATTGAACTTCCACTAAACAGCTATCCAAACTATGCTGATGATGTTTTTTATGAATTATCAATCCGTGGTGTTAAACCTATAATTGCTCATCCCGAACGGAATATATATCTCCAGAATAATCTTAGCAAAATGAAAGATTTACTAGGTAAAGACATCTTATTTCAAGTTAATTCCGGAAGTTTAACAGGTAAATTTGGAGAAGATGCAAAGAACACTGCTCATGATTTAGTTAAAAGAAATATGGTTCATCTTTTGGGGAGTGATGCCCATGGAAGCGATTCTAGAACTCCCAAAATCCGTAAAGCATTTGATTTAATTAAAGATATGAACCTTGAATTATATAATTGGATTTTATCTAATGAAGAAAATATAATTAACGGAAAACCTGTGCTTCCACTTCCTATCAAAGAAGAAGAAAAGAAAAAGACTATCTTCTCTTTTCTGAAAAAAAAGAGAAAGTAAAAAATTCCTCAAAGAGATATTTTTCTCTTTGAGGAATTTCAATTTTAAGCTTTATTACCATTATATTTAAAAATAAATTATCCATTAATAACTTTGAGAACTTTCTTATTTGTATACAAGGAACTAAACTATCAATTAGTTATCTAATAGTTTTACTTCTCCTGTTTCAATATCGTATATACCACCAATGACCTTTACTTCCCCAGCTTTAACTTTTTCTTTAATACCTTCATCTTCACTAAGTTTCTTTTTAGTGTTTTCTACATTTAATTCTACACATTTTTCCATGTCTTTTTCATTACCTATAGCTTTGTGAATTTCCTCTACTATAGTTTCGATTTTACCTTCAGCTCCACCTTCTACAGTTGCTTTTACAGCACCACAGCCTGTATGTCCTAAAACTAATACTACTTTTGCCCCTAAATGTTCTACACCATATTCCACACTACCAATTTCATAATCATCAACAACATTTCCTGCAGTTCTGATTACAAATAATTCACCTAAACCAGCACTAAAAATATGTTCTGGTGGTACACGTGAATCTGAACAAGTAACAACAACAGCATAAGGTTTTTGTCCATTTTTTGCAGTATCAGTACGGATTTCTGAAGTTATTTCAGCTTCATTAGTGTTTGATTTTATGTATTCCTTATCTCCATCTACTAACCTTTGAACAGCAGCTGAAGTATCTTCTGCTGACCTAGAAAGTTTTTCTTTTTTATCACTAGTACATCCTACTGACAACATAAGCATTGATGCAACTAATGTCAAACTTAAAATTTTTTTCATTATAGTACCTCTTCTTCATTAAATTTTTAAAGTCCCTATTATAATATTTATTATTAGTGAAACCCTAATAATACGTTATAATATTTTTATTTTAGTCCCTTAAATACAAATAACTTCAATTCTCTTCATCATCAGTTATATATTGTACTTATTAGTCAACAATTTGTAAAGTAATTTCGAAATTTATGTAAAATTTAATATTTATATATGAACTTAATACTTATTGTATATTTTAGTAATATTTTTATGAGTTTTACTGTTTTACTCAAAACTCTTGTATTTACAATAGGGTAATAGTATAATTTAAGTGGATTATTATTTACATAGTAATTTTCTTGCTTTTTAGATATATTGCTTAATAAATAATATTCTATTTTATCAAATTTTGAATTATATATTATTTGAAATATATAAATAGTACATATATTAGGAGGTTTTGCAATGTTAGTATCAGCTAAAGAAATGCTAAATGCAGCTAGAGATGGAAAATATGCTGTAGGACAATTCAATATCAATAACTTAGAATGGACAAAGGCAATATTATTAACTGCACAAGAAAACAAATCACCAGTTATATTAGGTGTATCTGAAGGTGCAGGAAAATATATGGGTGGTTATAAAACTATAGTTGGAATGGTTAATGGTCTTCTTGAAGAATTAAACATAACTGTTCCAGTAGCATTACATTTAGATCACGGTAGCTATGAAGGTTGCTTTAAGGCTATGGAAGCTGGATTCTCATCAATAATGTTTGATGGTTCTCACTACCCAATAGCAGAAAATATAGCTAAAACAACTGAATTAGTAAAAATCACAGGTGAAAAAGGTCTTTCTTTAGAAGCTGAAGTTGGATCAATCGGTGGAGAAGAAGATGGAGTTGTTGGTACTGGTGAAGTTGCTGATCCAGCAGAATGTAAATCAATTGCTGACTTAGGAGTTACTATGTTAGCTGCTGGTATCGGAAATATCCATGGAAAATACCCAGCAAACTGGACTGGATTAAACTTCGAAGTATTAGCAAAAATCAAAGAAGCAACTGGCGATATGCCATTAGTATTACACGGTGGTACTGGTATTCCTGAATCAATGATAAAAGAAGGTATCTCTTTAGGAGTTGCTAAAATCAACGTTAATACTGAATGCCAATTATCTTTTGCTGAAGCTACTAGAAAATATATAGAAGCTGGAAAAGACCTACAAAGCAAAGGCTTTGACCCAAGAAAATTATTAGCTCCAGGTTTTGAAGCTATAAAAGCAACAGTTAAAGAAAAAATGGAACTTTTCGGTTCTGTAAACAGAGCTTAATATCTTTTGATTGAGGATATCCTCAAATTTTAGAAATTAAACTCCATAAATAAACCTCACAAAAGTTTAAATTTTTGTGAGGTTTTTCTTTTTTATCTTGATGTTCCATCTTGTCCTGTAAGATATTTGTTAAGTTCTTGAGCCGCCTTACTCATAAACTCTGAATTTTTTTCTTGGAACTTCCTAGAGCTTTCTAAAAGTTTCTTGTACTCATCGGTATTCATCTTTTCTTCTCTTAACTTAACTACCCATTGATCTTGTGCTTGCGTAAGTGACTCTTGAGCAGCAATAACCCATTTTTCATTTACTTTTCTAAGTTCTATCATTGTAAATGTTGACAATGGTTCTTCTATATCCTTCAATTTTTGATTATATTGTACTGTAGCTAATGCAATAGGATCATTCGGAACTGAATCATTATAATCTACTTCAACTTTTGTAACATCTATTTTTTCTATACCATAACATTCCCAAGAATATTTAATGGTTTTGTATCCATCTGGAACTTGATAAAAAGTTGCATATTCTTTTTCATTTAAACTACTTACATTAGCATAAAATTCTCTTATAGCATTTTCTGGCGTATCTTGCTTAAATTCTCTAACAACACTATCATCTACAACTGGTAATCCTTCATTCTTATCTTTAGTAGATTCAGCTGAGTTTTTATTATCATTATTCACATTTTCAGTTGTTGAAGATGTTTCTTTAGAACTTTCGACCTTCTTCGAACTATCAGAATCATTTCCACAACCACTAAGAACGCATGCTGCTACAGAAACACCTGCAATAACTCTAAGTATCTTATTCACATTAACCACTCCCATTTTTCCCTATTTTCGATATTTCTACATATATATCTTTATTTTTTTACAATAATATTATATCATGTTTTTTATTTGTAATATATACAAAATAAAAGTAACACACATTGATAAAAAGCATATTCTTGTATACTTTTAAATCTTTTTTTCGAATTAAATATTATATATTTGTTAAATATATGTAATATTTTTCTTTTTATATTTACTTTTCCCATTGTCTATTGTAAACTATGCTTAATTACTTTAAATCATAGCGCTTGATTAGAGGATTAATCATTTTTTATACAAGGAGGATTTATTATGGAAAATTTTAAGACATTATCTGAAGTTGAACTTCATCAAATTGATGGTGGAAAGTGGAAATGGAAAAAGATCATTAAAATAGCTGCTGCTGTAGCTGGAACAGTTGTTACTATAGCTTCTGGCGGAGCTGCTGCCCCTGCTGTAATAGGCGGAGCTATTGCTGTTGCTAATGAACTTTAATTAAGAAAATAAGTCACATCGGCAAATAACTGATGTGGCTTATTTTTTTAGCTACATTGTTGAAATGTATACATTTTAACAATTCATTGGAACTCTTCACATTATAAGTACAACCATTTTTTAGTAATATATTTACATATGTTCATTTTTTTCTTATATATTTAATTTAGTTTTAATGATTGTATAACAAAATTTTATTTACATAAAATTATATTTACTATAAAATATATTTATATAGTTATTTTATGTATTGGGCACATAAATATAATTATAAATATTTAAATAAAATAGGGGGAATAAAAATGGAAAACTTTGTTTCATTAACAGAAGTTGAATTACATGAAATCGAAGGTGGAAGATGGAGTTGGAAAAAAATCGCTAAGGTTGCTTTTGCAGTAATTAAAACAGCAACAACTATAGCATCTGGTGGTGCTGTAATACCTGCTGTAATAAAAGGAGCTATTACGATAATTCCAGAACTTTAATACTTATAATTAACAATTTATTTTTATGAGGAGGAATAATTATGGATAATTTTTCACCATTAACTGAAACTCAATTAAACGAAATAAACGGCGGTTGGAGCTTAAAAAAAGCTCTAAAAAAAGCTGTAAGTGGTTTAGGAAAAATAATTAAGATTATTATAGATTTACCAAAGCCACCATCTCCTGGTCCAACAAATCCTGGACCTACATTCTAAATAGCCGTAAGAATATAAAAAATATAAATCCCTTTTAGTAGCTAAATTTTATTATTAAATCATCTACCAAAAGGGAGTATATCAATCTAATTAACTTTTTTTATTTTGCTACCACCGATAAGGTAGTTACGAGTTTTGCATATGTATTCTTGGCACATTCATCTATTGTTGACTTATCATAAGTTATTTCTTCAATAGAAGCCTCACAAATATTTTGTATAAGGGTATTCTCAAAATATGGATTCATTAATACAGGCTTAATCGCGTTCAATTTTTCTGTGGCATCAAACTGAACTGTCTTATCCAAAGTATTAAGATATTCTTTAGCTGCATTACTTACTGATAATCCTCTATCTGTACCCATTGCTACTATGCCCTCAGTGTCATTTACTAAATACTCCAATAGCATTGCTGCTTCCTTTGGATGCTCTGTGTTCTTGCTTATTGCAAATAGACTTGAAGGTTTTACGTACCAGCCAGAATTAACTGCATCATCTATTACTGGTAAATCTCCAGCAATCAACTCTTGGTTTTTATCTTTTAATTTTTTTGCATACTTTTCTGAGTTACTAATCCATTGATAAGTTCCTGCATATTTTCCTTCATCAAAATTGCTAATTTTCTTTCCTTGTAAATTCGGTATAACTTTTTTATCAAGCAAGGATTTATAAAAAGTAAGAAGATCTTTTATATCTCGCTCTGAAAAGCCAATTGTTCCATCTACTTTTATGAAATCTTTTCCCGTCTTCTGTTGAACATAAGTTGCAGCCAAATTCCATCCTCCTCTGGAATCTAATTCTAAAGGATAATAGCCTTCACCAAACTTTTCTGCAGCTTTAAAAAGATCATCCCAAGTTTTTGGAATTGGAACACCGAATTTATCAAAAGTGGTTTTATTATAATACAAACCTTTTACATTACTTGCTAATGGTACCCCATTTACTATATTATTTTTACTTCCATAAGATAATATTTTTTCATTAAAGTTTTGTAAATTGAATATATCTGATACCTTATTTAAATCATAAAAACCAGCTCCATCCTTTGAATACAATTGAAGCCAATCATAATTTATTTGCATAACATCAGGTTCCGTATTTCCCGCAATATATACAGCCATCTTTTTTTGAAAACCTGTCCATTCACCAAATTCCATCTTCACCTTAATATTTGGGTATTTCTCTTGAAACTTCTTTACTGCACTCATAGTTGCTTCATGTCTAGTATCAGTTCCCCACCACGAAAATTTTATAGTAACTGTTTCTTGTTGTTTAGTTGAATTTACTTTTTCATTTCCACATCCACTAAAACTAAATACAAAAACAAATATCACTATCAATGTCATTAATTTTTTATACATTTTTGCTGCTCCTTTCATCAATAGCCAATTTATATTTTAAACCTGTTAATAGTCTCTTTTAATCCGCTTACCGCACCATCTAATTTATCTGAACGCTCAGATAGATTTGTTGCAGTGGAACTTTGCTCTTCTGTTGCAGCTAATACCTCCTCAGTGTTAGCTGAAGAATTCTCTGTAATACTTAAAATACTATTGGTTGATGCTAAGGTTTTATCTTTTAAATTATTTATTTCATTCATTAATCTTTCTATTTTTTCAACTTGAGCAGTTATTATTTCTGTGTCTTCAACAATGTTCACTACTGAGTTATTTGCAAATTCCACAGCTTCTGCTTGTTCTTTAAATATTTTTTTAGAGCTATTTATCAAGTTAATTGTCTCATTAGCCTTCTTATATACATTACCGATAACTTCATAAATACTTTCTGTTGATTTGCTAGATTCTTCTGCTAACTTCTTAACTTCATCAGCAACTACAGCAAATCCTTTTCCTGCTTCCCCAGCTCTTGCAGCTTCTATACTTGCATTAAGAGATAATAGGTTTGTTTGCTCACTTATTGATTTAATTAGTCTAATTACCACTTCTATTTCCTTTATACTGTCACTAAGTGATCCCATTGTATTGTTTATCTCATTCATAGTTATATTTGTCAATTCATTTTTTGCACTCAATTCTTTAATTGTAACTAATGATTCATCACCCTTATTTTTAGCTTCTTGAGAAA
Organism: Clostridium cellulovorans 743B; assembly: GCF_000145275.1. NCBI lineage: Bacteria > Bacillati > Bacillota > Clostridia > Eubacteriales > Clostridiaceae > Clostridium > Clostridium cellulovorans. The sequence continues at coordinate 677,793 of NC_014393.1, read as the reverse complement.
TAATTGTAACCTGAGAAACGGCCTTAATAATATCATTTATACTATCAGCAAGCTTTGCCATAGTATTAAAGGTTTCTTGTAATTCACTTAACTGATTCATAGAACCTTCTGCAATCTCTGACATGGCCAAAGTAACGTTACTTGCAATGTTCTCTGCTTGTTTTGCATTTTCATGAATCGACCCTGATTCTTCTGCAACTATTATAGCAACAGCCCTTGTATTCTCTATTAGATTTCTTATATTGCTAGTCATTACATTAAAACTATCTCTTAAAGTACCTAGTTCATCATTTCTCTCATATTGTGCTATAACAGTTAAATCTCCATTTTCAACCTTCTTCATGGTTTTAACAAGCTTATCGATTGGTTTTGATATAGAATTTGCTGATACAAAACCAAAAATACTAGCTGCTAATATACATATTAATGTTAATACCATGGTAAATATAGCTATATTATCTACTTCTTTTAAGATATATGCAGTTGGAATTGTGCTAATAATCTTCCACTCTGGACCAAAATCCTCGTAAGTAACTAGTTTACCATTACTTCTAAAAACCTTTATACCTTCACTATTAATTTTCTCTAATATATTTGAATCTATAGGTCTACCTATTTCTTCTGATGTCTTAGAATAAATAATATTATTTTTTTCGTCGATTAATTCAATTTCCATACCATTAGTTTCATCATTGCTATCAAAAATTTCACTTAACTCATTTGTATAAAAAGATGTAAGCATAACAGCATTGTCATTTATTCTTTTAATATAATATAATCTACTGAAATCACCTTTATTAGCAGAATACCAACTAGACTTAGTTTTATTATCACCTAATTTACTTTTCAGTTCTGAAAAAATTGTATCTACTTTATATACATTTTGGGTACTTTCTGATATTTTACCTACAATTTTATTATTATCATAGACAATAGCAAAATCAGTAAAATTCTTAAGGAGACTTATAGACGTAAGATATTCTGTAATGTTTTTCTCACTCTGAAGCTTTTGATATTCGTCTACAGACTTATCTGATGGATTATAAACCGATATATCATTATGAGCAAACATTAATGATGCTGCATTTTCAACTTCTGCCAAAAAGCTATCAACATTAATTTTTGTTTGAAATGTAGATTGATAAGATAAATTCCCTACCTTTTCTGTTATAGTTTTTTGAGTATTGATGTAAGTCATAGTTGCCACTAGCACTATTGGAATTAATGCTATAGCAATATAGGTGAGTATTAACCTTCCTTTTAAGGAGTTTAAAAATCCTCTACTTCCTCTCTCTCCAATACCTGTTTGCTTATCCTGAATAACTTCAGCTGCCATAGTACTTTACCCCCATTTGTATTTTGTCATAAATTTTAAGATATACTTCCATCTTATTTTATTCGACCTTGTATACCAATTTTCCTATTGCATTTTCTAAATATTTAAAAAAAATTTAAATTTTTCTTACTTTTCATCTTTAAATAAAATTTTCCTCCCATTAGTTAGTACACAGTAAATTTATAACGAATTATCCATGTGAACTTACAAAAACCACTTTAATAAATAAAAAAATAGCTTGCAAAGCTTTAACCTTGCAAACTATTCTTCTTTGTACAGATGATAAGTACAAATTAGTTCTATATCTTTTTTAATTCGTGTACAAAAAAAATTAACATTTTACTTAGTTGTTATTTGTATACAAATTTCTTCTAATTGCTATAATATGTATTTTTTTAACTTTTAAAACTCATCTATAAATAAACTTATACATTAGATAAGTTTATTTATGGAGTAACTCCGAAAATTAACAAATCCTTAGCATATAATACCACCTTGCTATTAACTGTATATGCTTGTCCACTAAATGAATAATCATTAGATTTGTTATAAATACTCCATTTATCATTATGTATTCTTCCTTGAACTTCTATTTCTTGTCCTGGCATAAGCACTTTTCCGTCATTTACAAAACCTATCGTAAGCATTGTATCACCATTTTCATTGCTAACAAAATCTGATTTCACAGAAGCATTTATAGTACCATTGTTTAAACCTGCCCAGTCACATTCAAATTTATTATTATCATTTCCATCATTATTAAAGAAATATCTAAGTTCTAAATCAGAAAGATTGATAGTCTTATTCGAAACATTCTTAACCTTCATTTGAGGATATAAAGAATTATCCAACTTATTATAAGCATTCCTATCACTTGAATAAACAACTAAATCATTGGCAGTTATATCTTCGCTAAGATCTTTAATGGTAGGATTTACAACTGAATCTACAACACCATCTGCATTATTATCAATAGCTGCACTGATATTCTCTTGCGAAGTCATATTTACGTAAACATCTGCACCTTCGTTTAAATTTATGTTATCGAAGCCAAATATTAAGTTATTAGGACCAACTGCAAAATCGATTTTTTGATCTTTATTTGATTTAAACTTAAAGGTATAACCAGCTTGAGTGAAAGTCGCTAAATATGCATTATCTTCTCCAACGGTACCGATATTATCAATTTTAACTTCCTTTGCATCTTTTACATTGTAATAATTTTGATCCTCCATTGGAAGCTTATCTATACTTGATACAACTGTATTATCTTTTATAGCTTGGAAATTTAAATCTCCAGCAAAAGTAAGCTTATAATCAATAGGGCTACCTTGAGCACTTACTGCGCTTCTCACTACAGAAGCCTTTGAAGCTATAGCACCTCTTATACTATCAACTACCATTGTAAGTGTTGTTGGATCTTTCACTAATCCTGTATGATCTATTCCATTTCTTTGAATGTAATTTACTCCATTGCCTATAGTAGCACTTAAAAATGGAACAGTACCATCTCCACTAGTAGTATACTTTGGAACTGATAATCTTGACTTAATTCCTAAAATACTATTTGTGGCAAGTTTAACAGAAGTCACTGTATTAACACCATTTCCAACAATTACAGTATTATCAACTAATTTAATTGGTGCTGTAGAACTATACAAACTATTATGGAAGTTCGTTGCAACTGTTACTAAGCTTGAATTAAAATTATCCTTATAAAACTGTTGTGTATCTGCAGTATTATTTAATATATCCTTTGTTCTCGGCCAAACATAATCATACCACTTTTCATATACTCTTTTTTCAGTAGTTAACCAATTTGACTTATTTGTGTAATATGTATTTGGTAGTAGTTGATGCATACTTGGGTAATTAGTAACAAGGTCTCTCATTGTACCACTCATAGCACCTCTTACTATATCCGGAAGTACACTAACCTCTCCAGTATACATAGTTTCTGCTGCACTTACAGCACCCCAGTAAGGAGTTCCTAAAGTTATAACCTTATCAACTTTACTTCCACCATACATTTGAAGGTATCTACTTGTTACAAGACCGCCCATACTATGAGCTACAATAATTACATTATCATAATTATCTATTGTCTTCTTTAATTCCATAGCACTTCTTGTGTTGTCTACTCTCCAGTCATAGGCAGCAAATATTACATCATAATCGTTCTGAAATTCACCTTTTAGTCTATTGACTAAATCCTTATATGTATCTTTAGCTCCATATTCATTTGTTCCTAACTTTGGAATTATTGTCTCTGAACTAAAACCAGAGCTTGTACAGGAAATAGTTCCATTGAGTAAGTAGTACAACTGTTTACTTCCAGCAATCCACTCATCGGTAACCCATACAGTGTCTCCATCACTATCTACTAAATTTGATCCCATTATCCCAGGAATCACCAAAACAGCTTGTCTCTTCGTTGTAGCTCCTGCTGCTGAAGCTATCGTGCTAAACAAATTCGTAATTGCAATTGCAAAAACCAATGTCAGCAAACACACCTTCTTTTTCATACAAATTCCCCCTACATTTTTAAATTTGTAAATTATTTTACATTCTTATTATATAGTAAAAGAGAAGTTTTGAGTGAATTTACTGTTAATATTTTATTATTTTTTACATTTATCATAAAAAATTCCCTATAAAGGGTAATTGTATTCTTAACTGATTTATAAAAAGTACTCACCTTTAATTCTAACTCATTCAATAAAGATTCTGGACGAAAAAAACCATGGTTTATACAAAACCACAGTTTTAAAAATTTAATAAACTTTCATTTAGTAAAAAAGAATTATAATCCCAATCTTTTTACAGCTTCTATAAAAGTAATCTTCATAGGAACTTCTATCTCAAACCCTAATTCTACAAGAGTCATATCTAATGAATCTAAAGTATCTCTTACATCCTCTTCGTTGCAGTTTTCTCCCATATGTCCAATGCGAATTACCTTTCCTGCAAGCTCAGCAAAACAGCCTGCTATCATAATACCATACGTTTCCTTCATTATTTTAAGAATTTTCGAACTTTCTATTCCTTTTGGAACTTCTATTACTGTAACAGTATTTGAAAAGCCACTCTCCAAATGAAGAGATAAGCCTGCCTTAATTACAGCTTCTCTTGTAGCCTCTGCAATAACTTCATGTCTTTTTAGAATGTCTTCGTCAGCCTCTATATTATCAATAGCAGCTCTAAGCCCTATAATATCGCTAATAGGTGGTGTATATGGGCACCATTTATCTTCATAATAATTTTTCCACACTAAAATATTAGCATAAAAAGCTGCTATCTTTTCTTTTCTTTTTTCCATCGTTTCAAAAGCTTCATCGCTGACACTTAATAAAGTTAATCCTGGTGGCGCAGAAATTACCTTTTGTGATCCACCAATTGCTATATCTATCTTCCAAGCATCAACTTCTAGTGGAACTCCAAACATAGCAGCTACTGTATCAACAACAGTTATAATTCCGTATTCCTTAAGTAGTGGACAAATTCTACTCATATCATTTAATACACCTGATGGAGTATCACAATGTACTACTGTCGCATATTTAAAATCACTATCTTTTTGTAAAAAAGCTTTTAAAGCATCAACATCTATTGGATTTCTGCGATCTCCTTTAAAAAAGACAGCTTCTCCACCGTACATAGTTACAAACTCAGAAAAACCTTCCCCAAATATCCCGTTGTCTATAACTAATACTCTATCGCCCTTTTCTGTCAACGATGCACAAGCTGCTTCTAGGCCTAAGATTCCTTCGCCTCCTAGGATTAAAACTTTGTTTTCTGTATGTAAAAGCTTTGCTGCCTTTTCACAAGTTTCCTTATAAAAATTATAGAATTCTAAGTCCAAATCTGGGTTTGTAGTAACAATACTTCTTGCCACTCTAACATTTTCACGAACCTGAGTAGGTCCAGGTGTCATAATTTTCATTTTTTTTAATCCCACCTATATCTCTTTAAAATATTTATTCTTTCTATAGCCTTAGTTGCTGGCAATGCTATTAAAGCTCCAATAACAATTTGAGTAATATCTCCAGGAATAGATTGTATCGGTGCTATCCAATTTCCAAAGGTAATTGCATTACCAATATAATATATTGCTATCATAAATACTCCTGAAATTACGAAAGAAGCTAGCATTATTAAAATATTGCCTTTTTCACGTTTCTCATTCATCTTTCCTACTATATATCCCATTACTAATCTTGCTACAAAGGTAGTAGGTGCCCAAGCCGCCCATCCTGATAACACATCAAAAATAGTCATTCCCAAAGCTCCAGAGATAGCCCCATATCTAGTTCCAAAGTTTACAGCTATTATAAATAGAAACGCAGTTCCTAAATGCACAAGCCCTCCATTTCCTAAAGGTAACTTAATATTAATTCTAGTAGCAACAAATATCATTGCGATAAAAAGCGCACTTAATATCATCTTTTGTGTTCTTGATTTTTCCATTCTTTATCCCCCTCTTTACATACTAATTTATAATAATATAACAATTATCTGATATTATTTAAAGTCTCAGTTTAATTATTTTTGACAGTATCAGATTTTTTGAATGTTTCGCAATTCATTAACATATATTTAACCTTGTAAAACTATATTGTATTTATTTTCGTTGCTAAGCTATTGGTTATAATCATAAAATTGTAAATTAAAGATAACCAACCTCTAGGAGAGTGTATAAATATGAAATTTCACTACAAACGTACCGTTTTCGTAGGACTAGCGTTTCTGTCTATCTGCGCCTTTTGGCAAATGTATGACAGCATAATTCCTCTAATTTTAAAAAATACCTTTGGTATTGGTGATACCTTATCTGGATTAATTATGGCTCTTGATAATATTCTTGCTATATTTCTACTTCCTTTTTTCGGTGCACTTTCTGATAGATGCAATGCTAAAATCGGCAGAAGAACCCCATTTATAGTTATAGGTACTCTTCTTTCTATAGTATTCATGTTTCTTATTCCTACAGCAGATAATATAGTCTCTTTACCACTTTTTATTATAGCCCTAGGTCTAGTATTATTATCTATGGGGATTTATCGCTCACCAGCAGTGGCACTTATGCCTGATATAACGCCTAACCAACTTCGTTCAAAGGCTAATGCCATAATAAATCTTATGGGAGCCATTGGAGGAATATTAACATTAATCATAATAAAAATTTTTGTAAAACCTATAAGTAAACCCAATTATTTCTACACCTTTATAGCTATAGCACTAGTTATGATCATATCTATAGTTATACTGCTAATTACAATTAAGGAAAGAAAAATTGTCTCTGAACTCGAAGCTAGCAACTATGGTAATCCCAAAGATATACAAAATAAAAATGCATTAGAGGAGAATAAAATTAAGGAACCTATGCAACCTGAAGTAAAAAGAAGTCTATATTTCTTACTATTTTCAGTATTTCTCTGGTTTATGGGATATAATGCAGTATCTACAGCCTTTACCAAGTATGCACAAGAAGCATGGTCAATGGACATTGGGACTGCAGCAACTTATCTATTAGTTGCCACTATAGTTACAATATTAGCCTATGTACCTATTGGGATTATCTCCTCAAAGTTTGGTCGTAAAAAACTAATAACCTTTGGGATAATTTTAGTTTCCATTTCTTTTTTCTTAGGAAGTTTATTTAAAAATTATTCTCCATTGTTAAATATAATTTTTGCCCTCATAGGTATCGGTTGGGCATCTATAAATGTTAATTCTTATCCTATGGTAGTTGAAATAAGTAACCTCCATGATGTAGGAAAATATACAGGCCTTTATTATACCTTTTCAATGTCAGCCCAAATAATAACACCAATTTTATCTGGTGCCTTATTGGAATATATGGGGTATAGAACCTTATTTCCCTACGCTACAATATTTATTATCCTATCTTTTTTTACGATGCTTTTAGTTAAACATGGTGATAACAAACCTCAACTTCCTAAAGATAAGCTTGGATTTTTTAGTACGGAAGATTAGACATTTATCCCCTAACTTTGTCTATAGCTAAATATCCAGTGAAAAAATCATGATTATTATCATTTAAGTAATAAGCCTATTGATAAGAATTCAATTAAATAAATTTAAAGATCACTAAGTTAACCTATATAAAATGTTAACTCAGTGATCTTTTATTAATCGTAATTAATCCTTATTATACTACCTTAAACATATGCATTATACTATTAAGCTTTTCTGATACTTCTATTAGCTTTTTAAATTGTTCTTCAATAATCTTAGTGTTATAAGAAACCTCTTGTACTCGAGTTGAAATATCTGAAGTTCCTACAGCTCCCTCATTTGCTGCAACACTAATATCATTGAAAGCCCTTAAAAGTTCGTTGATTTCTTCAAAAATTGTATATGAAACTCTATTAAAATCAGATAGCATGTCGTAAACAACATTAGCATCATTATTATATTGCTCACTAGTATTTATTAACATCTCATAACTTTCTTTAACATTATTGTTAACAAAATCTAACACTTCCTCAGCACTCTCACACAAATTACCTACTGAATTTGTAACTCCATTAGTAATACTTTGAATTTCACTTGCTAATTTTTGAGAATCATCTGCTAACTTTTTAATTTCATTTGCAACTACTGCAAAACCTTTACCCATTTCCCCAGCTCTAGCTGCTTCAATAGAAGCATTTAATGATAACAAGTTTGTTTGTTCTGCAATAGCCAATATATTTTCAGATAACTCTTTAATCTTACTAACCTCTTTAGAATCATTTATCGCATTAGAAAGTTTTGCCTCAGCACTTATACATATATCATTAACAATCTGAGCTTCTTTAACTGCTGATTCCCTTAATGATGTTGCATGCTTACTAATTTCCTCTACAATCTTTATGCCGTGATCATTCTTCTCATTCATAAGATTAATTTGATCTATCATTCTATTTGATGCACTATCAATTGTTGTAGCTGTAGCTGCTGTTTCTTCCATTCCTGCTGATATTCTTTCTGTTATATCAGAAATATTTAAAACTTCTGCTATCAGACTGTCCATTACACTCTTTAGTTCTCTAGTAATATCAGAAACTTCACTGCTTTCATTAGATATTCTATCTATCATAGCCTCCATAGACTTTTGCATTTTATCAAGAGCTTTAGATAGGATACCTGTCTCATCATGATTTCTTATATATGCTAAAGATTCTCTTCCTGTGAAATCTCCATCACCAGCCAATTCTAAATCCATAGCAACCTTTGAAATTGGCATAGATATCCTTTTTCCTAACACTACTGCTACAATAAATGCTATAGAGATGCTTATTGCTATTGCTAGGACAGATATAATTATCATGGTTTTAATTGATTTCAAAATTTCAACACTAGGAACCGTAGTACAAAATACATACCCATTCTCCAAAACTGAATAACCTACATACTCTTCTTTTCCATCAATATTCATCTGAGTAAACCCGTCATTACTTTCTTCCAATTTCGTAATTAGTTTATCATAACCTACGGTTTCTAAAGTCTCCTCATTTGAATACTCGGGATGTACTATAAAATTCTGATTTTGATTTAATAAGAATGCATATCCGCTGTCATATAATTTCATTTCGTTTACTAACTCAGAAAAATCATCAAAAGAAATATCCATTCCCACAACACCCCATAACTTATTATCTACATAAACAGGGTATAAATAAGATACCACATCAAATTTTAAATCTTCATCATAATAAGGATCTATCCACGCAGGCTTATTATTCTCAACTGCTTCATAATAAAAATCCCAACTTTCAGCATGGTCTGAATATAATTTATATTCTTCATCTAGCTTTAAAGTTATTAACTTCCCATCGCTAAACCAATTACCAATTATAGACTTTGTGTATGATGGTTCCATATATGCATATATACCGAGAATATTCTCATTATTTTTTTCTAATATTCTTAACTGTTCTGTGAGAGCTTTATTAAAATCATTATCATAACCTTTATCTTGTATTTTACTCATATCAAAGGAAGCTTCAATATAACTTGCAAGTCCATTAACAGCCCCCTCTGCCTCGGTAAAATTGTTATTCATTTTGTTTGCATACTGCATAGCTGTTGCCTGCAACTTATCGACAGCTTCCCCTTTAACACTTCTATACCCTATAAAAATACTTATAGTCCCCACAGAAATTGAAGATAAAATTACACAAATTATTATTGCAGCAATTATTGAAGATGATATTTTTTTCATAATATTTTAGCCTTCTTTTCTTAGATTTTTTCAAACTTATTCTATAAGATTTTTTAACTTTGCTAGATTTCATAAATTTGCTTATTTCTACGTGAACATACTTTATTATCTTAAAATTACCAATTGTATAAAACTAGCACTTTTACTTATATATCCATTATAATATATTTCGTCGTTTTATGGACATTTTTTACAGAAGATAAATAATTTTTTTACATATCTCTTCTTTAAAAGTATCGTAGCTTGGAATTATGACATAAAAGGCACAATTAATTAATAAATTATAAATGGCATCTATTAAAAGCTATATAGATAGTCCAATAAAGAGATAAATTATACTTTTATAGACACATTATATAAAACATTCTTATAACTTCTATAATTTATTGCATTAGAAATCATAGCAATTTATCTAGAAATCAAATCTATAATAACATTTGCTATTCGAAAAATTTATTCCTTAAATCTATTTTATCTACCTAAATGTAGTATTATAATCTTACTTCAAGAAATCTATTTAACAAAAATTAAATCTAGCATTATATGATACATTTAAATATATCATAATCATTACAAAAAAAGAATCTATAAAATCGCATATTTTTCATGGTTTTTTATATTTCACTCAATTTCAATGCCTATTTTTTTAAATTTGTCGTTTTTTATATTTTCAGAATAATTATATTTTTAAATATCTTATCAATTATTATTTTAACTTCAGTAATTGGTTGTATTTGTTCCAAAGCCAACTATATACATATTGATTTTATCTTTCTCTGAGACTTACCTTAAAACAATAAATCCATTTTCTGATTTCAAAACCACATTTATATCTTTACGGAGAGCAAAAATTGGTCATGCAAAAAAACCTCTAATTAACATATAATTAGAGGTTTTTAGAGGCTTTATATTTATTATATTTTTATATCATACTAAAATCCTGTATAATACTATTTTTAATCAAATAACTACTTGTATTAGCTAATCTTATCTATTATAACTTATATTTCTGTAAACTATCATTCATTTCAGAAGAAAGAGTACTTAAGTTACCAGCAGCCTTTGAAATCTCATCAAATAATCTTAATTGTGATTCCACTGTAGCAGCTAACTCTTCACTAGCAGCGGCAGTTTGCTCTGATACCTCCGCAGTTTTTTCAATAGCAAAAATTGATGTTCTTTTGCTTTCTTCCATTTGTGCAATTGCTTTTTTTGTATCATTAATTTTGAAAATAATTGAATCCACAGCGTCAGCAATTCTTTTAAAAGAATCATCAGTTTGATTTACAGCTGAAAGTTGTTGTTCAGAAACTATCTTCATAGTCTTCATAGCGTCTATGGCTTTTTTAGAATCATTCTGTATAGTTTCCATTAGTTTTCTTATATTTTCAGTAGAATCTTTACTCTGGTCAGCTAATTTTCTTACTTCATCAGCAACAACTGCAAAACCTTTTCCTGCTTCCCCTGCCCTTGCTGCTTCAATAGCGGCATTTAGTGCAAGAAGATTTGTTTGCTCTGATATACCTTGAATAGCCTCAACGAAAATACCAATACTATCTAAAGTTGTAGTAAGATGCTCAGTAGCTATTAGTATCTCTTCTGATGCAGCATTATAATTATCTGACTTTTCTCTTAGTACCTTTACAGTATCTAATCCTTCTTTATTCAAATCATTAACACTCTCTGCTTCTTTAACAATAGTATTATAACTGTCTCTCACAACAACAATTTGTTCTGATAAATTCCCCATTGTATCAACACTTTGTTGCGCTTCTGCAACTTGTTCTGAAGCTCCAGATGCGATTTCATCGATAGTTTTAGATATTTCTTTAAAAGAGCCATTAATTTGAACAACCTTATCTGTCATATCAAAAGATGAATCCACAATAGACTTTGTAAGATTATATGTACCTTGAATTATATTCCGAATTTCTGTTGTAAAAGAATTTAAATGATCAACTATTTTCCCAAGTGCTTTAAATTCTTTATTATCTAATTTAATTGAAAAATCCCCTCTGCTAAAAGCTTGAAGTATTTCACTGAAATTTCCTGAAGCAGCTTTAATGCTTCCGCTAAAAATTAAGAATGTTGACATTGCCATAATTAGATTAACAAATATGCATATACAACTTATTAAAAAAGCTTTATCTGACCCAGCAATAACATTGATTATTATGCCGGAAATTGTACCACCTACAATAGCTATTATTAATAGAATTGCTAGTGATGTAGTAAGTGTGGTTTTTATAAGATTAAATATCTCATTTTTTCCACCGGTATTTTGTTCTTTTAACTCACTCATAAGTATGTCCCCTTCTTTTATAATATTTGTATATCCCTGAAATTTTCTTCGCTTTGTAGATTATAAAGCTACGAATATCTCGGTGGCTATGAAATAACTTCCCCCATGATGAAATTAATTAAGAATCATAACTTTCCTAAAATTCATAATTTGTATTACGTCCATTTATTTCAATAGCTATACACACTATAAAGTATATCACTATAGTTAAACGTGCACAAATGTTTAACATAAATACAATTTTCATCACAAAAAGTTATATATTAACCTTTATTTTTTTAACTTATTTACATTATTTTTCTTCACATTTCTTTTCATTTCATTAAAATACTACTTATATATATATATCAACCTTTAAATTTTTCTTTTAACCATAATTCCTCCCAACACAAAAGCACCACTTCTACATCAAAGTGAGTAGTAATCCATCTCTTCTTTCTTTTTTTTCATTCTCTTCTTTCTACTATAACCAAGAAATTTAAACTTATATTGATAAGAAAAGTTATTATCCCTACAAAAATTGTAGATAAAAATTTACAACTTACATTATATATAAACTATAAATTTAACTTTACCTTATAGCATTGTACTATAGTTCCAAAATGTATATACCCATGAAATATTTTTACTAGGATGTAAATTCAAATACTAGTATTATATGAATAAACTTTCAATGTAGTTTCGACAACAAAATTTATATACATAAAAAAACTCTATAAAACTAAATATATAGTTATGTTATTTATAAAAATTGATTGTAATTATGTAACCTATATACCTAATAACTTCATTTTGATATTTTTATATAAAAAGAACTATGAAGTTTAATTACTATTCTGCAGACAAAATAGCTTATTTTCTAAATATCCAACTTTTCCTATGAATTAATTAAAGAAAGGAGATTAATTAAGTATGTCAAAAGATTTTTATATTATATTAAAAGAAAGGCGAAGCTTCTATGGGATTGGTAAAGAAACAACTATTTCAACTGAACATATTGAAGAAATAATAGAAAATGCTTTACAATATACACCTTCTGCCTTCAATACTCCTAGTTCAAGAATTGTACTTTTATTTGGTGAAGACCATAACAAACTATGGGATATAACTAAAAAAGAATTTCAAGAAATTGTTCCACTAGATCAATTTCCATCAGTTGAAGAAAAAATTAATTCTTTTCGTAATGGTTACGGTACCGTTTTGTTTTTTGAAGATATAAATGTAATTGAACAATTACAAAGAAACTATGATCTTTATCATGATAATTTCCCAGTATGGGCACATCAAGCAAGTGGTATGCTCCAATACATAGTGTGGAGTTCTCTTGAAATTGAAGGCTTAGGTGCATCTTTGCAACACTATAATCCAATTATTGATAGAGAAGTTAAAAACCACTGGCGACTTCCTTCTAACTGGAAATTAATTGCCCAAATGCCCTTCGGAAAGCCTATAAGTGTGCCAGATAAAAGAGAATTTACTTCTATAAATGAACGCCTTAAGGTATTTAAATCATACTAACACCTTTCAACTAATCAATCATAGTTTATAGAAATTTCTTTCTATCTTAAGTATCTAATCAAATAGAAGGCTCAAATAACTCACATAAAAAAATAGAAAGTATGAAATCCTTGGAAAATCTTAGAGCGCACTGAAGGAGATGTCTCTCAAAATCACCTATAAATCTAGCTGACATTTAGGTAATTACTTATTTTATGACATAGCAAAAAAGAGGTGGTTTAACCTCCAATTTTTTGGTGTTAACTTCTTAGCTACTTTGCTAGAGAGCGTACTCTTTTTTCAGCAAACAATTTAGATACTTGCATTTTTCTATTACCTAACGCCTTTGTACATTTTAATTCATATTGACAATCAACGCAGTTTTCGCATTCATAGATTATTATTTTAGACTTATATCTTGACTTTGATTTTCTTGTAGTTATGGCGATAGGCTTAAGCTTTTTATCATTATAACAGGTGTATTCATCATTTATTTGATCGTATTTCATATTTTCACGTTTACCTATACTTTTCTTGAAGCTAGCTTTTTTCATACCTTCATAAGCCTGTGGTTTTATGAAAGATTTTTGTTCTGTCGTTTATAAATAGGCGTAGTTTTCCTCACTATCATATCCGACGTCAGCTATCACATTGCTGAATTTTTTAGGTGAACTAGTATTAAAAGGCATCAATCTAAGTTGGTCAGATCTTTCACTAGAGATATCCATACATACAATGTATTGGCCCTCAACACCAATGTAAATATTTGCTTAAACTTGATACTTTAATTATAATTTCAATGTACATTGGAATTATAATTACTATTAGACTAAACCAAAAGGGCTACGCCCTAAAATCTTATATGTGTTTGCCTTACTGTTGTTTTCGTTAAATAACTAATTTTTCAAATACGCCTTATTTGTTAATAGTTTACCATGTATGGATTTATTTAAATAAAAAAGCAATATTAATGTATAAATACTATTGACAAGTATAATTTACAAGTATATACTGTTCGTGATAATATTATATGAGTACAGTTGCTTTTTTCAGATTTTTCATAAGGGAATAAAACACTCATTAGTTGCTATGCTTTTAACTAATGATATTGGTTATGCACTAGACAGTTAATTAACATTGGTATCAACTGCTCATCAGAAAAGATTCTTTTTAGATTACTAGTTTCTATGATTTGAAATCGTTGTCAATCATCTATTGATAATAATATCCTTTCTTCATAATGATTTTCCTCAAACTATAGGAGACAATGGATATCTTTTATTGAAGTTGTACAATTTTCGATTGATAAATACTGCATTTTATTCTTCAATAAATATTTAGTTGTTTGATAATATGCAATTAATATTTTAGAGTTCTTTGCTTTGATATCTTTGTAAGTCATCCTTAGAATACTTAACTTAAAATTTTCATCTAATAAGTATATCATTAACAAAAGTTTTTTTAAGGTACTTTACATCTGAGTGACGCTTCTTTTAGGTCTTTGCCAAGCCTTGAGATAGAATGGCTGAGAATTATGCTCAAGCCTAATAATATAAATTAAAGGGGGTGTAATAATGGATTTTTTTTGCACAATGGATGAAAATGATCTTACTGATGTAAATGGTGGTAATGGCGTGTTAGTTGTTATTGGAGCTGCTTGCGTAGTTTATGAAGCTTGCAATATAGTTTATAATTTTGGCAAGGGAATAAGTGATGGTTATCATGGTAAATAATGGAGGGGCTTAATGATGAATACTTTGGTTAAATTAGATATTAGTGAATTAGAAAAAATAACAGGTGGCGCTAGTGATTTAGCATATGATTTTGGTTACTGGATAGGCTCAATTTTTGCGCCACCAGCGACTCATATTTCTGCTGGTGGGTATACTCACGGTGGTGGTGGTGGACGTCACTAATATTTAAATATTTTTAAACACTTGAATTTGCTAAAGCAAACCACCCGTCAAACGCAACATCATAAACTTAAGGCAATCTGATAAGCATTTACTGCTTATCAGATTTTTACGTTAAATATTTGGTTAATATAGAAGAGGCGTTTTTATGAATGATCTTTATAGAGAGAGATTTAAAAAGATATTTAATATTATAAATTCTAATACAGTAAGAGAATATGCTCAGTTAAATGATGAAAAACCCTTCACAAGGAAAAGAAAGTTGCCGCTAGAAGATATTATTTTATGTACTCTTTCTAAGAAAGGATTAACTACGGAAATGGAACTTCATAAATATTTTATAGAAAAAGGAGCCACTTCTATGAATATATCAAAACAAGGGTTTTTACAACAAAGAAAAAAATTAAACTATGAGGTCTTTTCATTTCTAAATAAAGAATATCTTCAATCCTTTTATTTTTCTGAAGAACCAATACTGTGGAACGATTATATGGTGTTTGCTGTAGATGGAAGTAGAGCAGAAGTTCCAAACTCAGATGAAAACAAAGCTAGCTTTGGTGAATGTGGCAATAAAAATAACAAAGGTGAGATTAGGGCTTTGGTAAGTACTATGTTTGATGTATTCAATCATTTCTTTTTAGATTGGCAAAGCAAAATATCATGGCTGTAAAAGAAATACTTAAAGATAAGCCCTTTATTATAGTATTTGATAGAGGTTATCCTTCAATTGAATTGATTCATTTCTTAGAAAAAATAATCTTAAGTATTTATTTAGGTTATCATCAAATGATTATAAAAATGAACGTGAACTTATGACTAAAGCAGCTGAACCTGTAAGATTAATACACACTCAAGCTAGGTTAGCTAAGATAAAGAAAAACCATCCAGAAGTTGTAGAAGAACTTAAAGCCAAGGAATATACCAGTACGAGGATTATTTAAGGAAAATTTTATAAAAATATTGATAGAACCTAATAATAGAAAAAGATCAAGAAAGTTAATGGAGTTGCAGGAATCAATTGAACGATATGTGGTACCAGTGAGAATACTTAAAAGTCGGGATAGAAACATAATGTAACTAATAAATATAAGAATAACCAAGAAAGTAGCTTTTAAAAAAGCAAAAAAATCTACTTTAAATTTATAGATTTTTATGTTCTTTCTAATCCAATATATGTAAATGAAATGTGACTAATAAAAAGAGAGTTTGAACACTGTTAAAAGTTTCTTAAGTTTATGATGTTGGATAAAACCTGTGGTATTCATTAAACAAAAATGAGCTGCGCACTAATTTACTTAGTTCGACAGCCACATTCGTAAAAGAAGAATAATATACATTGTACTGTTTGTAGTAATGGTCAATATAGATATAAGATTTGGTCCTAATGCATTCCTTCAGAGTTTCATTTTACAAATTACCGAACGGCTAGTTGAATTTTTTAATAAATTTACCTATTTCGATGTTCTAACACATTTTTTAAAACATGGAATCAATCCCATTAAATTTGTAAGGATTTCTATAACTTATAACAACTTGCCGAATTAAGGTTAAACACCATAAAATACTTCTTTAAATACCTATATTATCAATATTATATAACACATTCAAATATTTAATTCCTACTTCTGTCCTAAATATCTTTTCTTTTACCGATCTAACAACATCCATAGATAACTGATCTTCATCAATATTAACTAAAAAATCTGCTTCTACAAGAATCTGATAATCATAATTATCAATATCAGTATACGTATGATGATGAGCAATTAAGAAACACACTCTTTTTATAAAATTATCTTCATATCCTAACTTTTTAAGCATTTCTTCTGCTACTGGTGGTCCTTCAATTTGCTGATAATTACCAGCACTAGAATTATATTTTATTTCACTATTCTTAATACCTATATCATGTACAACTGAAGCAACTTCTAAAATTTCTTGCTTTAACGGGCTTAACTTTTCCATTTCTCCTATAGCTTTAGCAAAACCATAGACTTTTAAAAAGTGATTAATACGTCTTACATCTCCAGCATAATATTCTATCATTGCACTTATAACATTTCCTACATTTCTCATAACTATCACCTAAATATAATAACTTTCCTTTTTTATATAAGTATACCATTTTAATAAACTATCTTGCAATTAGCATCTAATCTGATAATTTAACATTTACTAAAACAATCTCTTATATTTTTGTTTATTTACTTCAATATATATACTAAGCTTCAATATGTTCATCGCTCTTCATTTATTAAAAGTTTTTGAAATATCTCATAACCTTGATCCCAATTTTCTATGTTAGAGTCACTGTTAATATGGCCTCTTTTTCCAACAGATACTGCTTGAAGCCCCCAGTTTTTAGCTTGTTTTAAGCTGTACTCTGCTGACGCATATTGATCATCTTCACTATATACTAGTATGCCAGGAACCCCTAAAGTTTTATTGGGCAAATTATTGAATGAATTAATTTCTTTTGGGAATATATCCCTACTAGTATCTGGTGGTGCTACTAAAAAAATAGCTTTCACATAATCTTCTATCTTAGTTATTGCTTTTGCAGTAAGTAAGCATCCTAAGCTATGAGCTATCAAAATAATATTTTTGTCATTTTCACGTTGGAGATTATCTATCAAGTTTTTCTCCCACTCATTATATTTAGGCTGTTTCCAGTCATCTTGTTGTACTCTCTCAAAGCCGTATTTCTTTTCCCAAATGCTCTGCCAATGATCTGCCCCAGAATTATTTAATCCAGGAAGTATCTTTACTTTCATAATATATCACCTTCTATATATATTTTTTTAAAGTTCTAAATTTTTATATTTAGAATGTTTTATTAATCCCTTATTCTAAGAACGATATTAATTCTAATATCAATCAGAAAACCAAGTATTCCAATATGATTTATGTATTATTCTATCATTTTCTATCTTCATTGTCTATATTTTTTATTTAAAGAATTTAAATTCAAAATTTTAATATCTTCATCTCTCTTTAAATATAAAAATAATATCCCACAGTTCTTATAAAATATCTCCTTATATAGGATATATTTATAAGCTTTATGGGATATTATTTTCCTATAAATGCTTCTATTTTTTTCTTTTTAACCTTCTAAATAATCTAATATTTCCTTAGCATTTGTATCAGGTTTTACTTTTTCAAAAACCTTTTCTATTATGCCATTCTCATTGATTATGTATGTGGTTCTTACTACTCCCATACTAACCTTACCGTATAACTTTTTCTCTTTCCATACATCATAGGCTTTAATAACAATTAATTCTGGATCTGATAGTAATGTAAATGGTAAGCCATGCTTTTCTGCAAACTTTTCATGAGATTTAGTACTATCTTTGCTGATTCCTATAACTACAATTTCTTTTGCTTTAAATCCTTCATAAGAATCTTTAAAGGCACAAGCTTGCCTAGTACAACCTGGTGTATTATCTTTAGGATAAAAGTACACCACTACCTTTTTTCCTAAAAAATCTGATAATCTAACCTCATTTCCATCCTTATCTTCCAACTTAAATTCTGGCGCTTTACTTCCTTCCATTAACATATTAAATCACCTCTCATTTAATTTTAACTAATCTAGTATTCAATTTATTTGTATTAACGATAACTTAATTTTAAAAAGTTACAATGCTTTACTTAATCTAGAATGACATGTCCTCTAACTAAAAATCTATAAATCTCTTAATAGTATTTTTTCTTATAATACAATATTATTAAATAATAATCAATATTATTAGAGTATAGCTTTCCTCTTAAAATGACCTTCTATATGCCTATTTAGCTAAAACAATAAAAGACTACCTTAAAATGATTAAATATCACTTTAAAATAGTCTAATTCAAAATTAAGAGGTTTTAAATTTTTCCACCATAGTATTAAGCTCTTTTATAATTTTTGTTAACTTTTGAGTCACTTGATTAACTTCTTCCATGCTTTCTCTTTCATTTTGCATAGCTAAATTCATTTTATATGAATCATCGGCAGTTGATGCAGTAACCTTAGCTATTTCCTCCATAGCATTAGAAACTTGTTCTACTGAAGCTACTTGTTCTTGAGCTGCAGCAGCTATATCATGTGATTTTTCAGATACTATATTTATAGCTTTTGATATTTCCTTAAACTTTCTGTCTGCAAAATTAGCTTTATCTACTCCTGAAGCTATATTTTCCGATACAGCTTCAACCTTTTGTGCAGTATCCTTTATATTGCCTTGTACTTCTTTTATCAAACCAACAATTTCTAATGATGATTTATTACTTTCCTCAGCCAATTTTCTTATTTCCCCGGCAACAACAGCAAAACCTTTTCCTTGTTCTCCTGCCTTAGCAGCTTCTATTGATGCATTTAATGATAAAAGATTAGTTTGTTTTGATACTCCTGTAATTATTTCAACAATCTCATTTATTTTATTTGAAAGACTTTGTAGTTCATTCATTTTTATAATTACCTCTTCCGAAGAAACAGAAATATCGTTAATGGAGTAAATAATATCTTGTATCGCCTTACTACCATCTTCTGTTATCTCACTAGCATAATTACTTTGTTCTGAAACTTGCATACACGAAGTTGCTACTACATCAGAAACTTTATTCATTTCGTGAGTAGCTGAAGTAGTTTCTTCTATAGCTGCTGAGTTATCCATCATATTATCGGAAACTTTTGATACACGCTTAGATATTTCTAACATAACATCTGTACAAGAAGAAACATTATTAGACATGGCTATTGTTTCCTTTGTTATTATATTTGAAGAATCTTTTACTTCATTAATAATATATCTAAGCTTTGAAATGAATTTGTTAAATTCTATTATTACTTCTCCAACTTCATCCTTTGTATTTACTTTCATAGTTTTAGTAAGGTCACCTTCCCCATTGGAAAGCTCCTTAAAAAATTCAACTAGCTTTTTTAATGGTGAAGTAACTGATTTCTGTAGAATGAATAGTAAAACTAAAAGTGATACTACAATTGTTATAAAAGAAATCAATACTTGTGCAATAACCAATTGTCGTTCTACTGATTGTACAATATCTGCTGGTACTCCTACAAATTTCATACCAATAATATTGTCCTTCACATCAAATAATGGCGAATATACAGCAACATATTTTTTACCATCTATAGTTACTACTTTATCAATAGATTTCCCTTGATTTAAAACTGTATCTTCTATTTCAGCATCTTCAATTTTAGTACCAGTTATTCGTTTTTCACCATCTTTAATTGTAGTACCAACTCTTTCTATTCCATTAAATATAGTGACCTCACAATTTACCTTTTCATTTATTTCATCTACAAAGCCATCTGCCAACACATATCCCATAGATACTGCACCAATGATCTGCCCATTTTCATTTTTAATCGGGCAACCTGCTCGTATTGACAGTCTTACTGTTGTACCCTCTTCTATGCCTACTGTTACTTCTCCTTTTAACGCCTTTTCAATATTAGCTTGTTTTAAAATACTATCACCAAACTTTTCTGGCTCATGAGCACGAGCTATTACATTACCATTTGCATCTGTAATAACAAAGTAATCCATCTCAAAGTTACTCATAGCCTGCTTTCCTAGTTCAATGATATCGCCTCGATTGTTTTGTTGCACTGCTTTTATTAATCTACTTGACCCCTCTAACCATTTTATATTATTTACTGCGGTAATCTTTTTTTCTTCAATAAGCTCAGCAAATGCATCTGATTTTTCTTCAGTAGAAATTCTTATATCGGAGTTAAGTACATTTTGGATAATGGTTCTACTTACAAAGTACCCAATTATTATAAGTACAACATTCACAACAATAACAGAGTACATTATCTTTTTACTTATCTTCATATAACCCTCCATATGTGATTGCTTACCTTTCTACCATTTATCCATTGTCTTTATATAAATTTAGAGTCATCTAAATCGCCTAATATAACTCTTCACTTATTCAACAAATTTGAAATTTAGGCAAATTAGATATCTTAAGCAATTTAGGCGTATTAGAAGTAACTTGTTTTAATGAGTATATTACTTTATTAATGTCTGTACTAATTTCACTCCTTCATTAAAGTTCCTATAAATATTTTATTGCATTTTTATCCATATATTACAATTTTATAGTTTCCTATTGAAAAATAAAAGAGATAGGATTAATCTATCTCTTGAATATATATGTTTAATTATTGAATCTACCTTAAAATCCTATATGATTATAAAAAATCAATATATATTATAAAAATTCTTTATTAAACCATATATAATATCTTTTATCTGCTATAATGGCTTGTACCCCATACACCAAGCAAAATCAACACAGAACCTACTGCATGATAAAGATGAAAACTTTCTCTTAAAAATATCACACCAGCAAATATCGAAACTATTGTAGATATATTAGAAAACACAGTAGTTTTAGATGCTTCTAACTTTGATAGAGAAAAATTTATTAAAAAATATGCAATTATAGATGATAGAATTCCAAGATAAAAAACAGAACTTAAAAATGTTGTACTTTTTAAAGGTTCAAGGTATGCTGATAAGTTTTTATTTATTATATGCTCAAACAATGATATAACATTAAAACAAACCGCTCCTGTTATCATCATAAAATAGGTTATTTCAATAGCATTAAATTGGTTGGATATTTTTCTAGATATTATAGTGAAGAATGCTGCAGACATTACAGCTCCAAACATTAGTAGTATTCCTAACAAAGAGTTGTTTGTGTCTCCTGAACTTCCCATAATACCAATCAAGGCTACACCTGATACAGATGTTAATATAAATATTACTTGCTTCACAGTTGGTTTTTCTTTTAAGAAATATACTCCTAATATTGTTACAGCTATTGGTATAAGAGAAATCATCAAGCCACCTATAGACGAAGCTGTATATTGAAGCCCATAAGTTTCAAAAATAAAATAAATTACTGGCTCAAACATTGCAAGTAGAAAAAGCCACCCTAATGGCTTATTTTTATAATTTACTTTTATTACTTTAAATAAAATAAGAGCCGTCATAACAATAGTAGCTATAAGAAATCTAAAGGCTACTAAAGTAATGGGACTTGATACATCCAATGCCCTCTTAGTAAATAAAAAACTTAGACCAAATATAATCGAGCTCATAAATGCAGTTAAATATGGAAGTGCTTTTCTTTTATTATCCACGAGAATTCCTCCGTTTATCTTTTGTTTTCATATTAATTATCTTTTGTTTTTGTATTAAATTAACTTATTCCAGTTATTTTACTCCTACGCTCCATGAGAACAACATCATGCCATTTTCCATTACTCATCTTTCCTAATTTTTCTCTTACTCCAATTTCTCTAAAACCACAATTTTTATGTAATTCTATGCTTTCAACATTTTCTCTTATTATCCCAGATTGCAAAGTCCAAAAACCATTTTCTTCTGATAAACTAATTAATCTATTTAAAAGAGAGGTTCCTATACCTTGACCTCTAAATTCCTTTCCAATATATATGCTGACTTCTGCAACTCCAGCATATACACATCTACTAGAAGTTGGACTTAATGCTGACCAGCCTAATATCTTGTCATCTAAACGAGCCACTAATCTGCAAGTTCTAGTATGGCTACTATCCCATTGCTCCCAGGTAGGTACATCTGTTTGAAATGTAGCTTTTCCTGTACTAATCCCTTCTAAGTATATATTAGCAATGCTTTCCCAATCTTCTTGTACAATATTTTCGATAGTATAATTCATTTCTAACCACTCCTTTTTATCTATAAATACTTTTACACTTTCTTTAATTGACTCTTTTAATGAAGTAAAATGGTCACCATCTATGTAATTCAATTATAATACTTCATTCAAATATTTTTCCGCAAAAGTCCTTCTGTTTCATAACTAGAAACTAATCTTTATTTTTTATCTACAGCATCGATTAATAAGTTTAAACTCTCCAACACTTGTTCTCTTTTATTTTCAGGTAGATTATTAAAAACAATACCATAGTACTGATTCATACTGCTTTCAATATCATTAAATATTTTCATACCTTCATCAGTTAATTTAATCATCACGTATCTTCTATCCGTTGGATCAATTTCTCTAATGACTAATTTCTTATCAACAAGATTGTTTATCGTTCTACTCATAGTACTTTTATCTAGAGTTAATATATCTGCAAGCTCATTTAAAGAAATTTCTCCTGCTCTTCCCACTTCTACAATGGCATGGCATTGTGAAGTAGTAACTCCAGAACAATTTGAATCTTCCTTTTCTAATACCCCCAAATGTCTTGCTAATATTCTTATCAATTCTCGAAGATAACCACTACCTTGATTATTCATAATATCACCCCAAAAATTATTGTAGCACGAAACTGTTGTATATTACAACTACCCATGTAAACACTTAATAACTTAAGTGCTAACCCCTAAATGTATATTTTGTACAAAAATGTAACTTCCGTGCAAAATGAAAAGAACCACAGCATTATTTTCAAATACTGTGATCCTATAACTATCCAACTATTTATCAAAACGGAAAACTACTTTTCTATAAGTATCAAAGTTAACCCATTTATTTAAATACTCAGCTTCTGTCTTTTCATCTATATTACTATAACCTTCTACGAAATCTTTAATTTCTTCAGAAGTTTTAGCTTTAATTTCAAAACCTCTTCCATTAGTTAACGGATATCCTGAATATTGATAATCCTCTAAAGCTACAATGTTATTAACCTTACCATCTCTAACTGCAATCGCAACCTTATCTCTAATAACTAAGATATCGAAATAGCTAGGGTATTCATAGCTTTCACCCTTTAATGGTAAAGAATCTCCAACAGTATAGGTATTAGTAGTAGCGATTTCTTTGTTTACTGTTTGACTTTCTACGTCATAATAGAATTCTTCAAAGATATCTCCTCTTGCTTTTACGCCTTGGAACTTGAAAGTTTCTAACCCTTGTACTACTTCGCCTTCCTCGCTCTTAACAACAATACCACCACCAGCAACATCATAACCATCAACAATTACAAATCTTCCAGTAATTTGACTATCTTTGAACGCATCAAAGACTACTGGTTCTTTTGTCTTTATGATTACTTCCGCTACGTCATTTAAAACTACTTTACTTACTTCTTCATTACTATTTAAGCTAGAAGCATCGATAACTTTAATAATTTTATCAATTTCACCTTCAACCTCTTGAGTTGTAAGCTTAATTTTGTATTTCTTGTTCTTAACTAAATCATTTTTACCCATCCAGAAAATATTTGCTCTAAAAGAGTTAGATATAAAAGGAGGGTTTTCTGCCTTAGTAATAATTTCTCCACGTTTATTGAAGAACTCATCTGTAACAGTAATACCAACAGATTCTCCAGCTTTTATTTCATCTTTTTTATCTTTTTCTACCCAGTACTCAATGGTTTTTACCTGAGTCTTTTTACCTTCTGGATAGATAACAATTTCATCGCCAACTTTTAATTTCCCACTTTCAATACGTCCAGCTATAATACGTCTATCATCGAACTTGTACACATCTTGAATCGGAAATCTTAAAGATCTCTCTTCTATCCCTTTTTCATTTTCAAGACTATCTATAGCATTTATTATTGATTGTCCTTTATACCAAGGCATCTTAGTTGAATCATCTAAAATATTTTCACCATAGTATGCGGATACAGGAATATATGCAAGTGGATAAACGTCTAATTCTCCTAGGAACTTATTCATAGCTGTTGATACATCATTGAATACTTCTTCAGAATAATCAACTAAATCCATCTTATTTAATACTACATATACCTTCTTAATACCAAGCAAGGAAAGAATATAAGCGTGTCTCTTTGATTGTTCTTGAACTCCTTCTTTAACATCAATAACAAGTAATGCAGCCTCTGCATTAGCAGCACCAGATATCATATTTTTTAAGAACTCTTTATGACCTGGGGCATCAATTATAACATAATCTCTCTTTTTGGTTTGAAACTGAATTTGAGTTGTATCAATTGTAATACCTTGCTTTTGTTCTTCTTCAAAAGCATCTAAAAGATAAGCATACTCAAAAGGCTTTCCTGTCTCTTTTGCAATTCTTTTAACCTTGTTGATAGTACCTTCTGGTAGCGATTGTGTATCATGAAGTAAACGTCCTATTACTGTTGATTTACCGTGGTCAACGTGTCCAACCACAACTATTTTTAAAGTATTTTGTTTTTCACTCATTTTAAATAAGCTCCTTTCTGGTTTAAGCACTGTAAATTATTTTAAAAGAACTCTTACATATATCCATCCTTACGAAGCTTTTGCATTGCATAAGAATCTTCTTGGTCTTGAGCACGTCCAGCACGTTCCCCAGTGGTTGTATGCCTCAATTCTTCAATGATTTCATCAAGATTTTTTGCCTCCGATTTAATTCTTCCAGTACATGGAGCACAACCAAGGCTTCTGTATCTTTCTCCGTTTTTTGAGAAATATAAATCTATGATAGGAATATTTTCTCTTTTTATATATTCCCAAATATCTAACTCATTCCAATGTAAAAGAGGATGAACTCTTATATGATTTCCCTTAGGGAAGTCTGTCTTAAATTGATCCCAAAGCTCTGGTGGTTGATTTGAATAATCCCACTCGTACTCTTTGTTTCTTTCACTAAATACTCTTTCTTTTGAACGTGAACCTTCTTCATCACGTCTAACTCCAACAATAAGTCCCTCAAAGCCGTAAACTCTAACAACATCCTGAAGTGCTTCTGTTTTAAGAGCTTTACAACAAACTAATCTACCTTGGTCAGGACCCATTCCAGCTTCAATAGCTTCTTTATTTGTGTGAACAATTAAATCTAAATTTAATTCTTTAGCAACACGGTCTCTGTATTGTATCATTTCTGGAATTTTATAAGTTGTATCAACATGTATAAATGGGAATGGACAGTGTCCATAAAAAGCTTTCTTAGCTAGCCATAATAAAACTGTAGAATCCTTACCAATTGACCAAAGCATTCCGAGTTTACCTAATTTTTTGTATGCTTCTCTTAATATAAAAATACTTTGCGCCTCTAATAAATCTAAATGATCCATCACAAGTTCCTCCTTAATATACCTTAACATTTTTAATGCTATTGCTTCTTCTGCGTTTTAGTAACATGTACTTTTAATATGCATTTGCACTCTTTTTATTTACATCTATTGTTTTAACTGTGCCATATTTTTCTTCAATGACCCAATGAGTTATATCCTTCTCTTCTTTGGTATAAGCCAAGCTTCCTCTACCTCCAATATCAGCACCAAGATAGAACTTAATCGCATTTACCTTGCATTCCTTAACACAGGAAACGCAGCCCCAGCAATCTTTAGGATACTTTATAAATGCTTTGTTGTTTTCATCAATTCTTATTAAGTTACCTGGACAGACTTCACTGCATTGCTTGCAACCAACACAAAGTGATTTATCAATCGATATGCTCATATATCTCACCTCTGTAAACTAAGTCTCTGTAGATTATTTCAAGGTTTCCATCAACAACTTTGGAATTTACATATTTAAGCCATGAATCATCCTTCTCTGGATAATCTAAATTTTCAGCAAAGCTATGCCATCTTGTTTCTTTTCTTGCTCTTAGATGAGCAATAACACTTTTACAAACTACCAATCTATCTTTTAACTCAAAAATCTGCACTAAATCATCAATGTCTTTAGCTTTAATCCCTTCGCTAAGTCTTATTATGTTATCAATCTTTTCATCTGCAAGGTTTAATTGTTTCTCATTGTATTGATAGTTGGTTTTTATTCCGCCTGCATAGTTGTCCATAACTTTTTGCATAGCGTCTTCTAACTTTTCTACATCATATATAGAATCTTCTTTACTAAACATTGCAGTAACTTCATTAAATCTCTTATCGATGATATTCTCTTTGATTTCTATCTTTTCATAGCCATTTATATATTCTAAAGCTGAATTAGCAGCTATTTCACCTTCTACTAATGCACCAGTAACATATTTTTGAGGACATCCACCAGCTACATCACCAGCTGCATATAAGCCCTTAATAGTGGTTGCTCTTTTAGTATCTATCCAATAACCACTAGCTGTATGACCACCTACAATGTATGGTTCTGTTCCCTCAATTTCTACATTCTGTTCACTAGGTTTCTTATTTTCTTCTATCCACTTAAGTGTTTGACTAGGAGCCATATTTAAATACGCCTTTAGCAACTGATCATCTTGCACCGCTGAAATTCCTTCAGTCTTTAGATAGCATGGACCTCTTCCAGCTAAATTTTCTTGAACTGTTCCATAAACACGCTGAGAAGTTGTAATTCCATATTTACTCTCATATTCTTCTCCTAGAGAATTCACTTGTTTTGCTCCAACACCTTGAGCTATTGTACCTGTTGGCGCAATGGTATCTTTACATCTTAGAGCAATAAATCTCATCTCGAAGGTAGTCATTTCAGCCCCGGCTCTTATACCCATTGCATAACCAGCACCTGTATTAAATGGACTGTACCACATTTTATGTCTTGAGAACCCTGGATTATTTGGTCTGTAAAGTCCAGAAGCACCACCAGTTGCACATATAACAGCTTTTGCTTCTATTACATAAAAGACTTCCTCGTTAACCCCTATACCATAGGCACCTACTACTTTTCCGTCTTCTAAAATAAAATCAATGATATTGATTTTATTTATCACTGCAACATTGTGTAGCTTGTTTACAGCATCTGCTAAGATTGGTTTAATATTTTCACCATTGATTTTGATATTTCTATTTCCTCTTGCTACATATTGGCCATTCTCATCCTTTAAAATTACTAACCCTAAATCCTCAAGTTTTTTTGTTACATCATTTAATCTTTCAGCCATAGTTAAAAGTAAATCCTCACGAACAATATTGTCAGCATCCTTCTTTGCATAATCAACATAATCTTCTGGTTTATTTCCTTTAACAATATAGGCATTAATAGCATTAACACCAGCTGCTAAGCAGCCACTTCGTTTTATATTTGCTTTTTCAGCAATAATCACCTTAGCATCAGAACTTTCAGAAATTGTTATTGCAGCGTAACATCCTGCAGTTCCACCACCTATAATTAAAATATCCGTACTTAATTTATTAATCTTCATTTAGTTCCCCTTTCTTAACCTTTGAAATTTTAACAAGTCATAGCACCAACATTGATCTTATTTTTGAAAGTAATCTCTATAAAGTTTCAAGTTAAAAATTTAGCTTGTTTAGTTAGAAATATGGATAATTACTAAATAAATACTGGCATTGGATCAGTCATAGCGTTGTTTTCAAGTATATAAGCTTCTGTATCATTAAATACATATAGTCTAAATATCAAAGCAAAAACCTTGTCGCCAACTTTTATAGGATCATGTTCTAAGGATCTGTATGCTGTTAAAGTTATATCTCCAACCTTAAAAGTTATCTGTATACTACTTCCTCTAAAAGCAACATCCTCAACTATCCCTTCTTCCACTGGATGAATATATTTAAGTTCTGCTTTATTCTTAGCTAATTGAATAAACTCTGGTCTCACAATTGCCTTTGTGAACTTTGAATCACCAAAACCTTTAAGCTTTGAATAATCCTCAATAACCGCTGACTCTCCAATAAATTGTGCTACAAATGGAGTTTTCGGATTTTTATATATTTCCATAGGGGTTCCCTTTTGTTCAATTCTACCTTTGTTAGTTACTATAATTTCATCTGCAACCTCAATAGCTTCATCTTGATCATGAGTTACAAATATACTAGTAATGTTTAATTCAGAAATAGTTTTCTTAAGCCAAGTTCTAAGTTCCTGACGTACCTTGGCATCGATAGCAGCGAATGGTTCATCAAGTAGCAATAAATGAGGATTAGGAGCTAAAGCTCTAGCAAAAGCAACTCTTTGCCTTTGTCCTCCTGAAAGTTGATGAGGATATCTTTTTTCCATCCCTTCTAACCCAATAAGTTTTATTAATTCTTCAACACGAGCTTTAATTTTCTTTTTATCTTGCTTTTGGACATTAAGACCAAAGGCTATGTTATCAAAAACTGTCATATGTCTAAATAATGCATAACTTTGAAAAACAAAACCTATTCCTCTTTTCCCTGCCTCAATATCATTAACTCTTACACCATCTATGATGATATCCCCAGAGTCAGGAGTTTCAAGACCTGCAATCATTCTAAGAATTGTGGTTTTACCACTACCACTAGGTCCAAGCAAACCAATAAGCTTTCCCTTTTCAATTCCAAAACTTACGTCATCAGATGCCTTAAAATCCTTGAAGGTTTTTTTAATATTCTTCAGTTCAACGTACATTATAAGTCCCCCTTCTTAGCTTTCCATTCAACTATATTTCTCAAAATCAAGACAACTATTGCGATTATTACTAAAAGTGATGAAACAGCAAAGGCTGCTGAAAATTGATATTCATTATATAAAATCTCTACATGCAAAGGCAATGTATTAGTTTTTCCTCTGATATGTCCTGATACAACAGAAACAGCTCCAAACTCTCCCATAGCTCTTGCAGTACAAAGTATAATTCCATAAATAAGTCCCCATTTAATATTAGGAAGAGTTATTTTCGTGAAGATTTTAAACCCACTAGCTCCCATCATTGCCGCAGCTTCTTCTTCATCTGTTCCTTGAGAATTCATAAGTGGAATTATTTCTCTTGATACAAATGGGAACGTAACGAAAATCGTAGCTAAAATAATTCCTGGAATAGCAAAAACTATTTTTGCATCAATTGCAGATAATAAACCATTAAGCCATCCGATACGTCCAAAGGTTAATATAAATATAAGTCCAGCAATTACAGGAGATATGGCGAAAGGTATATCTATCAATGTAGTTAATATATTTTTATTTTTAAATTTAAACTTAGTAATAGCCCATGCAGCAAAAATACCAAATATCGTGTTTACTATTGTGGCTACTAGTGTAGCAAGCAAGGTAAGGGACACTGCTTTTAAAGTATAATTATCTGTTATGGCCTTAACATAAGCACCAAAACCTTTTTTAAGTGCTTCAATCATTACAACAGCAAGAGGAAACCCTAACATCAATATTAAAAAGGCAACACTTATAAAAATAAGAATCCATTTTGTTATTGTATTTTCTGTTTTTAATTCTTTTTTCAACTCAATCACCTCAAGACTTGCTGAATTTGTTAGCACGCACTTGTACAACATTCATAAGAAATAATACTAAAAATGATATTAATAACATGACTATTGCAATTGCTGTAGCCCCACTGTAATCATACTGTTCAAGTTTACTCATGATTAAAAATGGTGGGATTTCTGTTTTCATAGGTTTGTTCCCTGATATAAAAACAACGCTTCCGTATTCCCCAAGTGCTCTAGCAAACGCTAGTCCAAATCCTGTTAATAATGCTGGAAAAACTTCAGGGAAAATCACTTTGAAGAAGGTCGTTCTTCTGCTAGCTCCAAGCATTCTTGCTGCTTCCTCAAATTGAAAATCTAATTCCTCTAACACTGGCTGCACTGTTCTAACAACAAAAGGTATACCAATAAATGTCATAGCTATAATAATTCCTAAAGGTGTAAATGCAATCTTAATACCAAACTTATAAAAGAAGCTTCCAAGTAGACCATTTTGTGAATACAAAGTTGTAAGTGCTATACCAGCAACTGCTGTAGGCAAAGCAAAAGGTAAATCGATAACTCCATCCATTATTCTCTTTAGTGGGAAATTATATCTTACAAGTACCCAAGCTAAAATAAGACCAAAGACACTATTTATTAAGGCTGCTACAAGGGCACTTAACATACTTACTTTATATGACGCTAAAACTCTTTCATCAAAGACTATCTTAAGAAAACCTCCAAAACCCATATCTGTGCCTTTTATGATAACAGAGGCTATAGGAATCAAAACAATTAAACTAAGGAAGGTTAATGTAACTCCTAAGGAAAGTCCAAAACCAGGTATAACTCTTTTTTGCTTTTTCATCTAATGACCCATCCTTTATACTACTTTTTATTTAGGGGAATATATTTCATCAAATACCCCACCATCTGCAAAGTGTGTAGCTTGAGCCTTTGTCCAACCACCAAAAGTATCATCTACAGTAAATAACTTAACGTCTTTAAAAGTATTCTTATATTTTTCTGCTATTTTGGAATTTCTAGGACGATAATAATTTTTAGCTATTATTTCTTGTCCTTCATCACTATATAAGTACTCTAAGTATGCTTTAGCTACTTCCGTTGTTCCTTTTTTCTCTGCAACTTCATCAACTATGGCAACTGGTGGCTCTGCTAAAATGCTGATAGATGGAACAACTATTTCAAACTTATCACTTCCTAATTCATTCAGAGAAAGATAAGCCTCATTTTCCCAAGCTATTAATACATCACCAATACCTCTTTCAACAAAAGTTGTTGTTGCCCCTCTAGCACCTGAATCCAGCACTTCAACGTTTTTATAAAGATCTCCTACAAAACTTTTAGCGTCATCTTCACTTCCGTTGTTCTTATTTAGTGCATATGCCCAAGCTGCTAAGTAGTTCCATCTAGCTCCACCAGAAGTTTTAGGATTTGGTGTTATAACGGAAACCCCTTCTTTAACCAAATCATCCCAGTCTTTAATACCCTTAGGATTTCCCTTTCTCACTAGAAAAACTATTGTAGATGTATATGGAGTGCTATTATTTTGAAATTCCCCTTGCCAATCCTTGTTAATAAGCCCTGCATTGCTAATTTCATCTATATCATAGGCTAGTGCTAAGGTAACTACATCACCTTCTAATCCTTCAATTACAGAACGACCTTGCTTTCCAGAACCACCATGCGATTGGTTTATCGTAATATCTTGTCCAGTTTTCTCCCCCCAGTACTTTATAAAAGCCCTATTATATTCTGTATAAAATTCTCTAGTAGGATCGTATGAAACATTCAATAATTCAACTCCAGAAGAACTATTCTGTTTATCACTACCTGAAGATGATGAACCGCATCCAGTTAATATAGCTCCTAATAATATTGCCGATAATGCTATACTTAAAAATCTGTTTTTCCTCATATAATCTCCTCCACATATAATATTTCTCTTTAACATAATTGAGCCAATTAACTGTAATGTCTTACTTTTAATAAGTTTAATCACGTTTTCTTCTTTGCTGCTAAATTTCAATAACCATTCAACTTATCTATTTTAAAATACTCGTAGATTTAATATACATATAATACATTAATTTCATTATATGTATATAGTTTTCTCGTACTATTCCTAGTAGTTTAATATGTAATCTTGTTATATATATTACTAGGATTGTATGCTGATGTCAAGAAAAACAGAGAATTTAATTCTACTTTTTTTATATGATTAATATGATACTCATCTTAATCCCATGATATGTACCATATACATTTTTGTGAATTCATTTATCCTATTTAGTATTTTACCGCTTGTAGTTCTGCTGAAAATTAAATGCTAAGTACTCCATCATAAATTATTTCAGGATTATTTTTAGGATCTCTTAGTCTTAATATTATTGTTACTTTTATCTCCTAATTTTGTAAAAATGAATATAAAAAAAGCACCTGTTATTTTTAGGTGCTTTAACTAACTTGTAACAATGTATTTTTAAACGTTATCTATTTCCCTGACTATCTATATGATTTGATCATTTTATTAAACTTTTAAAAGTATAAAAAGTAACCATAAGTCATTGTAACTACTTATTTCAACCTTTCTAGTAAATACAACTTTTCCTCCCACTATTCTTATACAGCATTCCCTATTAGCACATATAAACATCATAGGTAGCCTTTTTTGCAATACATCTTGGAAAATCGCAATACAGAAATTTAATATTAGTCAAGCTGTTTTCCACATTTACTACAAAACTTACTATCAGATTCAGTCTTATACCCACAACTAGTGCAGAATTTAACTTGATTATCTATTCCTTGTAAACCATCTGTCAATTTTGTTACTTGTGGAACAGAATCATTAACTTTATTTTTTCTTTTCTTTGATTTTTGAGTAATTAAAATTATTCCTACTGCTACTCCACCTATAGCTATTAATGATACTGCAATTATAACTTTAACCTTAAAATATGATAAATTACGAATAGCAGATAAACCTGGTGGTTCTTGCGAAGGTATCTTATCAAGCCAACTATAAAACATCTTAGTAAACCACTCCTCAGATACTGAATCACTTTTCTCCATACTAGCAGTATAAGTGACAGCTATAAAGTATCCTTTTGCTTTTCCATAAAAAACCTGAGTGCTATCAAAATATCCACTCTGATTACTCTTACCTTTACTATAATATAACTGAGAATAACCTTTATCAGAGCAATCTGTCACCGTAATCGGTTCTCCAATATACTCACTGAAATAATTATCATACATGGTTTGTTTAACTTTCTCTAAGGTTGGACATGATTCTTTGTAAAATAACTCTACAGCACTACCACTGATAACAGTCGTTTCTACAGTTTCAATATCATCATATTCAATACCACCATATCGTTCTATGCTAGATTTTATAATATAAGATGTATTAGGTCGATACTCCTCCATCAGTTCCCACTGTCCTGGGTCAGAATATATCTTTTCATCCTCGATCCATTTAGTATCTGAAGCTTTAATATTGAATAATTCTTCATTTGTAAATATAGGATTCGCCCTATCTATTGCCATTACGCTTTTTGGGTAGCCTATTAATAAGATAAATAAAACAGCAACAACTATAGTGCTCACATGTTTTTTAAACATTTAAAAACCCTCCATAATATGTATTTCTCTAATGATAAATTCTTTTTATAGCTAACATTAGCAAAAATTTCGCATTGAAATTCCTCAGAGTTTTGATTTTCTTCTATCTATTTGATTATATCAGCTTTTATTACATTTTTTATATACTTATAAATGAAAAAGCAACAGTATCTATATAAATACTGCTGCCTTTAATTCTATAGCTTCCAAATATCTTCGTTATACTGTTTTATTGTCCTATCTGACGAGAAAAAACCAGCTTTACTAATATTAGTTAACATCTTTTGACTCCAAGCTTTTCTATCTTCATAATCTTTGAACATATCATCCTTAGTCTCAATATATTCTTTAATATCAAGTAAAGTCATAAACCAATCCTTTGATATTAATTCCTTATAAAGTCTTGCTAGTTTCACAGGGTCGCCAATCTTAATCATTTTTTTATTTATAATAAAATCAACTAATTCTTCGATTTTTTCATCTTTCTCATAATAATCAGTTGGCCTATAACCCTTATCTTCATAAAGTTTTGTAACCACTTCACTGGACTTACCAAAGATATATATATTATCTTTGCCTACAAGATCATGAATTTCAACATTTGCTCCATCCATGGTTCCAAGAGTAACAGCTCCATTAAGCATAAATTTCATATTTCCAGTACCACTAGCTTCTTTTGATGCTAGAGATATTTGTTCTGAAACATCACAAGCTGGAACTAACTTTGAAGCCTTTGTAACATTGTAGTTCTCTACCATGACAATTTTTAAATAAGGGCTAACTTCTGGATCATTATTTATAAGTTCTTGTAGACATAAAATTAAATGAATTATATCTTTAGCGATGATATATGCTGGTGCTGCTTTTGCCCCAAAAATCATAGTTATCGGAGTTGTTGGAATATTGCCTTTTTTAATATCTAAGTATTTATGAATAACATAAAGAGCATTCATTTGTTGTCTCTTATATTCATGAAGTCTTTTTACCTGAATATCAAAAATTGAATTCTCATCTATATCTACATTTTGAGTTTCTTTTAAATAATTCTTCAATGTAACTTTATTTTTATGCTTTATTTCTAGAAGCCTTTGAAGTACTATATCATCATCAATATATTTGAATAAATCCTCTAGCTTATTTGCATCTCTCTTGTAATCCTCATCGATAAGTTCTGTAACAAACCTTGACAATAAAGGGTTACAATGGATAAGCCATCTTCTAAAAGTTATACCATTAGTTTTGTTATTGAACTTCTCAGGGTATATCTCATAGAAATGTTTTATCTCAGTGTTTTTTAGGATATCTGTATGCAAAGCTGCTACCCCATTAACACTGAATCCATAATGAATGTCTATATGTGCCATATGAACACGCTGATCTTTATCTATTATATAAACCTTTTCATTGTCGTATTTATCTCTAACTCTTTTATCTAGTTCAATTATAATTGGCAATAACTGAGGAACAACTTTTTCTAAATACTCCATAGGCCATTTTTCTAAAGCCTCTGCAAGTATTGTATGATTTGTATATGCACAAGTTTTCGTTACAATTTCTATTGCTTCATCCATGGCAATACCTTGAGCTAATAGCAAACGTATTAGTTCTGGGATTACCATAGTAGGATGGGTATCATTAATTTGAACTACTACATATTCATATAACTTGCGTAAATCATGACCCTTTTCTAAAGTTTCTTTAATAATAAGTTGAGCAGCATTACTCACCATAAAGTACTGTTGGTATATTCTAAGAAGATGTCCTGCCTTATCACTATCATCAGGATATAAAAATAATGTTAGATTATGAATAACATCCTCTTTATCAAAGGTTATTCCGTCTTTTACCATAGTTTCATCAAGAGTATCAATATCAAAAAGTCTTAATTTATTTGAATTACTTTCGTAACCTGTTACATCTATATCATATAAAACAGATTTCAAAGTAAAGTCTTTAAAAGGCACTTCAAAGCTTATATCAGATTTTTCTAACCAACCTTCTTTAGTAATCCAAGGATTCTTTGTTTCTACTTGTGTGTTACTTTCGAATATTTGCTTAAATAAACCATAGTGGTAATTTAGTCCTACCCCATCTCCATTAAGTCCTAGGGTTGCAATAGAATCTAGAAAGCAAGCTGCTAATCTTCCAAGACCACCATTACCTAAAGATGGTTCTAATTCAACATCTTCAATTTCACTTAAGCTTTTATGATTCTTTTCAAGTATCATCTGAACTTCATCATATATTCCTAAATTGATTAGATTATTTGATAAAAGCTTTCCAATTAAAAACTCAGCTGAAATATAATATAATTTTTTCTTACCTTCATTGTTTCCTGTTGCTTTAATTCTTTCTTTTGTCAATTCTAATAATGCTAAATAAATTTCTTCATTGCTGCATACTTCAACTGTTTTTCGAAATTTTCTATCTACAATACTTTGCAAATCTTTTTCTAACATTATTTTACCTCCTAATGCATAAATGCATCATCTAAATTTTTTCGAAACTTTTCGAAACTTATGTTGTAATTTTATCATCTATGTGTTATATTGTCAATATGAAAACGTTAAGTGTTTATTAAATATAAATTAGTTTAGCTTGATTATGGAGGAACATAGATGGCAACTATAAGAGATATCGCAAAAAAACTTGGTATATCACCTGGTACTGTTTCTAAAGGTTTAAACGGTGCAAGTGATATAAGTGAAGCTATGCGTCAAGCAGTTTTGGACGCAGCAGTAGAACTAGGGTACAAGCCTAAAAATATGCAAAACGAAATAAATCCGAAAATTTGTATTATGCTTGAAAATATGAATTATGAAAATATAGATCAATTTGGTTATGAAATCATCTCTGGTTTCGAGCAGGCTGCTCTTAGAAAAGGATATAATGTAACTATTGTCCCTATGGATTTAAGAAAACAAACTCAAACCAAGTACGATACATATATGTTGAAAAATGGATATAGCGGAGCCTTTTTGTTAGGTTTTGAACTTCACGATGATTATGTTCAGCAGCTAGATACTACGAAGGTACCAACAGTCTTATTGGATAATTATATAAGTGGTAATAACTATGTAGGATATGTTGGAACTGATAATTATGAGGGGATTAAAGATTTAATTAATTACTTAAAAGAGCTAGGCCATAAAAACATAGCATTTTTAAATGGTACAAAAAACTCTATGATTACACAGAAACGCCTTGAGGCCTTTATCCAATCTATGAACGAAAATAATCTACCTGTAAATGATGCTTTAATTGCTTTTGGACACTATATCACTGATTGCGCTAAAGATTATGTGCCTGGATTTGTAAAAAATGGTGCTACAGCTATTGTATGTGCTAGTGATTTTATTGCATCTGGCGTTATACGAGAACTTCATTCAATGGGGTTAAAGATACCTGAAGATATTAGTGTTACAGGTTACGATGATATGCCAATCGCTCAATACCTCAATCCACCTCTCACAACAATAAGACAAGATCGTATTTCCCTTGGGAAAAGTGCATTAACTTTGTTGGATGACTTAATGCATAATGTGTCCATTAGTCGTATTGAACTTCGCCCTAAATTTATTAAAAGAGACTCTACTGATAAATGTAAAATTTAAGATTTGAAAGCTTATATTTCATTTATCAAAACTATATGAATTTAATTTACAAACCTTATTGGAAGTTATACATTAATGTTCTTGTATATAGCTAAGAAGCTCTGAATATTTTATACTAACTTCTTAAAACATCAAAAATACAGGATAAGTTAACTAACTATAACTTACCCTGTATAAATTTATTTTAAGGACTTAACTGAATTACCAATTACTAACTCACCTTGGAAAGTCCTGTGTTGTGCTGACTTTTTCTTACGTATTACATCAAATAGAATTTTTATAGTGGCCTCTGCCATTTCTTCAACAGGCTGCCTTATAGTAGTGATTGATGGATTGTAGTAATGCGCTATATCTAATCCGTCAAAACCTACCACTGAATAATCCTCTGGAACCCTTTTTCCCGAATCAAAAATGGCTTTACATGCACCAATAGCAATACTATCACTTATTGCATAAATTGCTGTAAAATCTTCACCTGATTCTAAAAGTTCTTTAGTAACAGCATACCCATTCTCCATAGAGTAACTATAAAGCTCGGCTTTCATAATCCTTATCAGATTTTCTTGAATTTCAATACCGTTATTTTTTAGAGCACTTATGTATCCGTTATATCTTAAATTACCTATACTCTCATCATCCATAGGTGCTGTAATAGTTGCAATTTTAGTATGCCCCAAACTACATAAGTAGTTAACCATCTTGTAACTTTCCTCAAAGTCATCTACAGAAACAGAAGAACAGATCGTTTTATCTAACTTTTGCGTAGTACCAATAGTACTTAATACAAAAGGGACTTTCAGTTGCTCAAGTTTTTCAATAGGATGTGAAAAATGTCCACCTAGAAATACTATTCCTTTTAATTTCTTTTCTTTTATAAGCTCAATAGCCACGTCTATTTCATCTTCTTTATCATCTACATGTTGAAGGATAAAAGAATATTTCTTTTCTTTTATTTCTCTTTCAAAGATTTTAATCATATTACTAAAAAATGGATTGCTGATACCTTTAATCAATACTGCTATGGCATTAGAATCTAATCTTTTCAAATTACGTGCACTATTATTAGGAATATAATTATGTTGCTTTATAACGTCCATAATCATCGCTTTAGTTTCTTTATTAATGTCAGGATGATTATTTATTGCTCTTGATACAGTGCTTACACCTACACCACATATCTTAGCAATATCTTTTATTGTAATTGATTCCATAACCATTCACCTTTTCCATTTTGTAATAAATATAATCCACTACAGCACTTGAGAATAAATTTAATGAATTATATACCTTTGAATATATTAAAACCTATCCATGTTTAATATAATTATATAGGCTTTATCATTTAAAAACAATAAATATTATGGGCCCATAATATACCTATAAGACATCTGTAAACTAACTTTCCACTAGATTCTCCTCATTATTGTATTAAATATGAAATTCCCCATAAACATAGGGAATTTCATATATTTATCTTCCATATAACTTTGTAACCTTGTTTATTTTCTCTACTAATTCCTCAGTAATTTCATCCTCTAATAAACGCCATTTCCAATTTCCCCCCACTGTTGAAGGGGTATTAATTCTAGCCTCATTTCCTAATCCTAAATAATCCTGTAATGGTATAATTGCTAAGTTTGCGACACTAGAAAGTGCCAGTTTTATAAATTTCCAATGAATATCCTCATCAGTCTTATCTTTGATGTCCAAATAATCAATAGCTAATTTCTTATCATCTGGATTTAAATTCTTATACCATCCTACAATTGTTTCATTATCATGTGTTCCAGTATAAACAATACAATTCTTCACATAATTATGAGGTAAATAATCACTTTCTTCTCTTGAATCAAAAGCAAATTCTAATACTTTCATACCTGGATAACC
This sequence comes from Clostridium cellulovorans 743B, assembly GCF_000145275.1. Lineage (NCBI taxonomy): Bacteria > Bacillati > Bacillota > Clostridia > Eubacteriales > Clostridiaceae > Clostridium > Clostridium cellulovorans. The sequence goes on along the minus strand of NC_014393.1, from coordinate 638,276 downwards.
GGTTTCCTCAACAAGTTTCAAAACACTTTCTGTTAAAAAGCCTAAATCTTCTGCTATTATATTTACTTCACCTAATTGCTTCCGTACTTCTTTAAAAATCTCGTAGCCAGGACCTTTTTCCCAACTTCCAATCTCTGCTGTTTCTGACCCATAAGGTATTGAGTAGTATTCGTCAAAGCCTCTGAAATGATCAACACGTACAACATCATATAACTTAAAGGAATAAGCTATTCTTTCAACCCACCACTTATATTCAGTTTTCTCATGGTAGTCCCAATTATAAAGAGGGTTGCCCCACAATTGCCCTGTAGCAGAGAAACCGTCTGGCGGACAGCCTGCTACAGCAATTGGTTCTCCATTTTCATCAAATTGGAATAACTCTGGATGTGCCCAGCTATCTGCACTATCAAAAGCCACATAGATGGGAATATCTCCAATAATCTTAATATCAGCTTCATTGGCATATTCTTTCAATGCTTCCCATTGTTTGTTAAATAAGAATTGCTGAAATTGATAAAAGGCAATTTCATCTTCAAGCTTGCTTTTATATTTTTCAAGTGCAGACTTTTTTCTTAATCTTATATCATCATCCCACTTAATCCAACTTACACCGTCGAAATAGTTTTTTACTGCCATATATAAAGCATAATCTTCTAACCAATAAGCATTGTTTGCAATAAACTTTTGAAACTCTTCTGTTTCTTTTATATTACTTCTTCCAAAAGCAATTTTTAAAATTTTAAATCTAGATAAGTATATTTTTTCGTAGTCTATATATCTTTCATTATCTCCAAAATCATAAGATTCACATTCTTCTTCAGTTAAATATCCTTCAGCAATTAATTCTTCCAAATCAATAAAATACGGATTTCCAGCAAAGGTTGAAAAGGATTGATATGGCGAATCCCCATATCCAGTAGGCCCTAAAGGCAGTATTTGCCAATAGCTTTGTCCTGCTGCTTTCAACTGATCTATAAACTTATATGCATTTTTAGAAAATGCACCTATTCCGTACTTTGAAGGTAAACTGGCAACTGGTAGTAAAACTCCACTTTTTCTCATCATTTCCTCCATTTTTTACAAGATTAAGCTGTTCAATTTAGCCTTTAACAGCTCCTGCTACAACTCCTTCAATTATATGTTTCTGACAAACAAAATAGAATATTACAATAGGGATAATCGCCAATACTAGGACAGCCATCATAGCACCCATATCTATTGATCCATATCCACCCTTTAGATATTGAATAGCAATAGGAATTGTCTTATATTCATTACCTATAATTAAGTATGGAAGAAGATAATCGTTCCAAATCCACATAGCATTTAAGATCGCTACTGTTATTGCCGTTGGCTTTAAAACTGGAAATACTATCATGAAAAATGTTTGTATTGGATTACAACCATCAATTACTGCTGCTTCTTCTATCTCAAGAGGGATAGATTTTACAAACCCAGAAAACATAAATACTGATAATCCAGAAGCAAAACCTAGATATATTACAATAATTCCAACTGGATTATCTAGATGAGTCACATTAGCTACCTTTGTCATTGTAAACATAACCATTTGGAATGGAACTATCATTGAAAAAGCAAACAAATAATATAAAAAGCTTGTAAATTTACTCTTAACTCTTGTAATAAACCAAGCTGTCATAGACGTAAATAAAATTATTACTGCAACAGAGAACACAGTGATAAATACTGACCATCCAAAAGCTTGTACAAACCCAGTTTTAGTTACTCCCTCGATATAATTACTGAAACCAACAAATGTACTGCTGTTTGGTAGAAGAAAAGGGGTTTCACTAATATAAAATTTACCCTTAAAAGAGTTCATAATAACTATTAGTATTGGTAATAAAAATACAATGGTTAATATTGATAAAGTAACAAATATTAAATTATCTCTTAACTTTTCGCTTTTCATTAGTTTTCAACCTCCTTGCTTCTAGTGATAATAAGTTGTACAAAGGCAATAATTGCTACTAAGATAAAGAATATAACTGCTTTTGCTTGGCCTACACCCTCATATCCAACCTTTCCATAGAAAGTATTATATATATCTAAAGCAAGCATCGCTGTTTGTTTTGATGGTGCTCCTGCTGTCAATGCCAAGTTTTGATCAAATAACTTAAATGAGTTTGATAAAGTTAAAAATAAACATATTGTTATAGATGGCATAACTAATGGTACTATAACACTTTTTAATACTGTAAATAAATTTGCACCATCAATTTTTGCTGCTTCGATTAAGTCCTTTGGAATATTTTGAATTCCTGCTATATAGATAATCATCATGTATCCTATAAGCTGCCAGTTCATTAATATTACTAATCCCCAAAAACCATATTTCGCATCGTATGTTAAAGTAACTCCAAATTTATATAAAACACCATTTATTATCAACTGCCATATATAACCTAGTACGATACCACCTATTAAGTTAGGCATAAAGAATACTGTTCTAAATACATTTGTTCCTTTTTTTCCTCTTGTAAGTAGTAATGCTAAAGAAAAGGCTAATACATTTATAGCTATAACAGATATTACAGTAAACTTAACAGTAAACCAAAGTGCATTCAAAAAGTCCTTATCTACAAAAGCCTTATAATAATTTTCAAATCCTACCCACTTAGCATCTACCACTGTAGTGAATTCTGTAAAAGATAAATAAATTCCTAAAACAAATGGTATAAAGAAAGCTATGGAAAATGCTACTATCGTTGGGAGGGCAAAAATAGGGAAATACCTTTTTAATTTTTTTTCCATATTATCTTCTCCTAATCTAATTTTTAAATGGTAAGCTAGAATTGTTTTCTAACCTACCATTATTGTGCTTAATTTTTAACTCTAAAAACCGCTATTTTTTATCTTAAGTTATATTATTATTTTGATTTTTCAGACTTCCAAGTTTCTTGTACAGTCTTTACAACATCATCCCAAGATTTGCTACCTTGTGCATATTCTAATAAAGCGTCACCAAATCTATTTTTGAAATCTTCACTTGGAAATGCTGCAAATGTCCATGGAACTGAAGTAACATCTTTTTGCATCCAAGCAGATACTTCTTTTGCTAGAGGATCTTCTGGTCTTTCAGCATCAGTAAATGTATTAAATGGAGCTATGAAACCTAAATCTTTAGTTATATACTTCTTACCTTTCTCACTTGAGAATAACCATTCTAAAAATGCAACTGAAGCATCTTGCTTTTCTTTTGACACTTTACTATTAATTGCAAAGTAATTTTCTGTACCTATACATAAGCCTTGTTTTTCTTCACCTTTAACCCCAGTATATATTGGTAAGTATTTTATATCATTTTCTTGTACAGTATTCCCGCTTACACCTTTAATTTGTGACCAAGCCCAATTACCATTTTGCACCATAGCCACATTTCCAAGAGCAAATTCTGCCATTGAATCACTTACAGATTTACTTCCTAAAAGAGGCTTATCTGTAGCTGAGTTATTTATATATAAATCAAATATGTTTTTATAATTTTCTTCATATGAGAATTTAATTTCTTTTGAATCCAATCCAGCTAAAATTGTATTATCAAAATTTTTGTTATCCTTAAATTCATAGTATAATGGCATGTTTGCTAAATGTGTTTGCCATCTCCATTGCTCTCCTGCACCCAATGATGTAGATGCAAATACTCCCTTTATTCCTAATTTATCTTTCTTTGCTGTCATATCTTCAATAACCTTCTTTAAGATATCAAAGTTATTGATTTCACTTGTTGACTTTATAGAAACTGCTTTATCACTTAATTCAAAATATTTTTTCATTATAGCGTCGTTATATATTATTCCGTAACCTTCCACAACATATGGTATACCGTAAACGCCATCTCCACTCTTTATAGCTAAACTTTTATCTGATAAATAGCTATAAAGTTTTGAACTACTTAAATCAGCACAGTAATCTTTCCAAGATTCATAACCAACTGGTCCGTTAATTTGAAAAATTGTTGGAGCATCGGATTTAGCTATCTCTGATTTTAAGGTTGTCTCATAAGTACCACTAGCTGCTGTAACTACCTTAACCTTAACTCCAGTTTCTGCCTCATAATCTTTTGCTATAGCTTTATATGTTTCAGCTATTTCTGGTTTAAAGTTTAAAAAATATATTTCGTTATTGTTAGAAGCTTTTTCCTTGCTTCCACATCCAACCATAAAAGTTGAGATCATTGATAAACTTAATACTACACTAAGTAACTTCTTTTTCATATTAAACCCTTCTCCCTATTTTTATTATTGTCTACCTAATTATGTTTTAAGATTATAAAACTTTTCGGTAACGTTGTCGGTATCGTTTTCGATAACCTTGAAATCATAATATCATAGGATAAAAAAAACTGCAATTGTTTTCATAAAAAATCTTCAAAAATTTTTTTCTAAAATTTGTTTCCTTCAATCATTTCTTCTGCAAGCCCAGTCTAATCATTGAAATCTGTCTCAACACTATACTAAAGTTTTCTAGACTAAAATATAATTTGAATTTTACACCACGGCTTTATACATATTTTTCCATATAATAATAAAAGAAAAACCATGCATAGCATGGTACTATAATTATAACGCTATTTAACACTTTTTTCCAGTCCCAAAAGTATCTCTTTTATATCAATCCCTCCACCATATCCCACAAGCTTTCCATTTACTCCAATAACTCGATGACATGGTATAAAAATCGCAATAGGGTTCCTGTTATTAGCCATTCCTACAGCTCTAGCAGCCTTTGGATTTCCGATGCTCCTTGCAACCTCTCCATAGCTTTTTGTTTCTCCATAAGGAATATCTTGCAAAGCACGCCAAACACTTTGTTGAAATTTTGTCCCATTCGGTGCAAGTGGTAAATCAAATTCTTTTAGTGTCCCTTTAAAATAATCCTCTAGCTGCTTTACTGCTTTTTTTAGCAACGGTGTTTCCTTCTGAAAAAAATTTTCAATAACTGCATCTCTATACAAATCTACATTTGTTATAGTATGATTTTCTTCTGTTATCACAATTTTACCTATTATTGTTTCAATTACAACTGAACTTCTCATATAATTCACCCTCACAAAAACCTATATAAAAAATTGAATAGTTCTATTTTAAACTATTCAACTTTTCTCATATATAATTTCCAACAATGTTTGTGCATTAAATATATACAGTTGATAAAATAATATATATTTAATCACAACATCTATAAATGAGTATATCATGAAATTTTAATTTACTTTTTTAGAAGTTCCTCAACAGTAGGCTCATCTAAGGGTTTTCCTAATAAAAATCCTTGGATACAATCACACTGTCTATGCTTAAGATAATTTAACTGAAACTCTTCCTCTACCCCTTCCATTATCACGTAAATACCCATTCTATGCATAAGAAAGATTATGCCACCAATGATATCTTTGTTTTCATCACTAGTATTCTGGTGATTTAAAAAAGATTTATCAATCTTTAAAGTATCAATAGGCAACCTCTGTAAATAACTTAATGAAGAATAACCTGTCCCAAAATCATCTAAAGCAATATGAACTCCCAATTTCTTCAATTCTTCAAATACTCCTATTACCTTATCAATAGATTCTATTAAAACGGATTCTGTAATCTCTAATTCTAAATATTTGCCTTCGAGTCCCGATTCCTCTAAAGCACTTTTTACTATGTCAACAAAAAATTCATCTTGTATTTGAACTGCGGAAATATTAACAGATATCATTGAATCTAAAGAATACTTATCCTTAAGTGCTTTAAATTTTTTGCATGCAGTCCTTAATATCCATTCTCCCATTTTTACAATGAGGCCCATCTCTTCAGCTAAAGGTATGAATTTCATAGGACTTACCATTCCCATATCAGGAGATTTCCATCTAACCAAAACTTCAAAACCCCTTAATTCAAGAGGATCTAGTCGGTATTGAGGTTGGAAAACTAAAAATAGTTCATCTTCTTCCATTGCTGTTAATAATCTTTTTTCAAATTCCGTTCTTTCCAGAACTTCATCATTCATTTCTTTCTTAAAAAAGCAAATATTGTTTTTTCCAGTGGCTTTTACTTTATACATAGCAGTATCTGCATATTTCATAAGTTCATCGTCATCAGTGCTGTCTTGTGGAAATAATGCTACCCCAAAACTTGCACAAGTACGAACTCTATTACCATCTATGTTAAAATCCTGATTTAAATTATTTCTTAGCTGTTCCAAGTATTGAAAAATATCTTCCTTATACTGTGATTGAATAACTAAAGCAAACTCGTCGCCCCCCATTCTACCAAGTATATCCTCTTCTTTAACAAATGGAATCAACCTTTCTGCTACAGCTTGAAGTAGCGTATCTCCAATATGATGTCCCATAGTATCATTTATTTTTTTAAAATCATCTAGATCAATAAGTACAACAGCAAATGAACTTTCGTTTTCCAGTGCATTTTTTCGGATTTTCTCTAATGTATCCTTAATCATTTTTCGGTTAGGTAAACCTGATAAGGTATCATAATGAGCAAGAAAAGTAAGCTCCTCTTCTTGTTTAACTAACTTTTCATTATAATCCATTAACTGCCTATTTTGATCACGTAACTCTTCCTCTGATGCAGAAAGTTCTTCATAAAGGGCTATAATATCTTCCCTTTGATCCAGTACTCTTTTAAATTGTTTAACATTTCGGTTTGATAAAGCCCAAATAATAGTAATAGATATAATATTAAAAGAATATACAATAACTCCTGTCACTGCAGACACATTGCCTAATAAAAATATCGCTATCATAACTTGGCTTATTCCAAACAAATTTAATAACACTGCAGTAATATAACTCGCTTTAGATGCCTTGATGGCAAGATAAATAGAGACCAGTACCTGAAGCTGTGCAAAAATACCGCTAATAGTAGGCACACCATTAACTTTTCTCTGTAAAAAACTGAAGGTTAAAAATAGAATAATAGAAATAAAAATCTTAAGTTTTCTGTACTTTTTACTCTCTAATTGAATAGTCTTATCATCCAAATAACGTTCAATCATATTAGTGCTATTTTGTTCCATAAATATAGTATCCCCTTAGCCTTAAATGTTAAAAACTTTTACTTGATAATTACTACATAAGCGAACCATATTCACACCATAAATGTGATTTAACTTGCTCCTTAATTGTTACAAATACACCCCTATTTATTCCTTTAAGATATTATCCCCATTCGATGTCTTGCTTTATAAAAAATATTATAAATAAATTTCTTATAGTCAAATTACACTTTTTATAAACATATTATTATATAATATTATCATAATTCAAAACAGAAACCAAATTTTTTGTAAGTTTTTGCAAGAAAAAAGAATCTTCCTAAGAAGATTCTTTCTCATTACACATACTTTTTTAATTAAAATCACATTATTCTTAAAAACACATTAAGAGATTTTTTTAGCCTATATAAACTTATAAGAATAAAAAACTGTAAGTAACCTCATATACACAATACAAGCTTCTTTATTTCATTATTTTGCAAATGTTATTTGTAAACTCTACTGGGTCATTTATTGGTAATCCTTCAATAAGAAGTGCTTGATTATATAGTAAATTTGTATATAGTTCTAACTTATCCTTATCATTTTCGTTTGCTTCTTTTAATGCCTTAAATACATCATGATTTATATTTATTTCAAGTATTTTATCTGCTTTTACATGTTCACTATTAGGCATAGCATTTAGAACTTTTTCCATTTCAATAGAAAGGTCACCATCGTTAGTTAAACATACTGGATGATTTTTTAGCCTTTTCGATGATCTTACAGCCTTAATTTTATCTGATAGAATTTCTTTCATGCTATCAAATAGTTCTTTACTTTCTTTTTCTTCAGCTTCAGAAGTTTTATCATTTTCTTCTGGCTCTATACCTAAATCACCACTTGAAACTGATTTAAATTCTTTTTCTTTATATTGCATTATCATCTTTATTGCAAATTCATCTACATCATCAGTAAAGTATAAAATTTCATAACCTTTATCTAATACAACTTCTGTTTGTGGAAGCTTTTCAATTCTTTCAACTGATTCTCCTGTAGCATAGTAAATATACTTTTGATCTTCTGGCATTCTAGAAACATATTCTTCTAAGGAAACCATCTTCTTTTCTTTTGAAGAATAGAACAATAATAAGTCTTGTAATACTTCTTTATTGCTTCCAAAATCGCTATAGATACCATATTTTAATTGTCTTCCGAAAGATTCAAAGAACTTTTCATAGCTTTCTCTTTCGTTTTTAATCATATCTTCTAATTCATTCTTAATCTTAGTCTTTATGTTTTTAGCTATTAATTTTAATTGTCTATCATGTTGAAGAATTTCTCTAGAAATGTTAAGAGATAAATCTTCTGAATCAACTATTCCTTTTACAAAACCAAAGTAATCAGGAATTAATTCTCCACATTTATTCATAATCATAACGCCATTTGAATAAAGTTCTAAGCCCTTTTCATATTCTTTTGTGTAGAAATCATATGGCATTTTTTCTGGGATGTATAAGATTGCATTATAACTTACAGCTCCATCAACACTTATATGAATATGTTTTAGTGGTTTATCAAAACCATAGTGTTTTTCAGAATAGAAGCTATCGTAATCTTCATCCTTTAATTCATTCTTATTTTTTTTCCATATTGGAACCATGCTGTTTACAGTTTGCTCTTCTTTGTATTCTTCATATTCTTTATCAGAGCCTTCTTTTAATCTATTCTTAGTTACTTCCATCTTGATTGGGTATCTTATAAAATCAGAGTATTTTTTAATTATAGATTTTAATCTATATTCTTCTAGATATTCATCATAGTTTTCATCCTCTGTATTAGCTTTAATTTTAAGAGTTATTTCTGTTCCTACGGTATCTTTTTCGCAAGCTTCTATAGTATATCCATCAACCCCTTGAGATTCCCATTTATAAGCGCTATCACTTCCAAAAGCTTTACTTACTACAGTTACAGTTTCCGCTACCATAAATGCAGAATAAAAACCAACACCAAATTGTCCTATTATATCGTAACCATCTTTAAGTTCATTTTCCTTTTTAAATTTTAAAGAGCCACTTTTTGCAATAACTCCAAGGTTCTCGTCAAGGTCTTCTTTTGTCATACCTATACCAGTATCGGAAATCTTAAGTATTCTATTTTCTCTATCCGCTTCTACTCTTATATAGTAGTTTTCTTTATCAAAGCTCACTGATTCATCTGTTAAAGCTTTATAGTAAATCTTATCAATTGCATCACTAGCATTCGAAATGAGCTCTCTTAAAAAAATCTCCCTATGTGTGTAAATTGAATTAATCATAAGATCAAGAAGTCTCTTAGACTCAGCTTTAAATTGTTTTGTCTCCATAATATAAATTCTCCCTTCAAGCTTCTTTTGTTAGCACTCCTAATCGCTGAGTGCTAACACCATAGTTTTTATATATCATATTTTGAAATTAAGGTCAATATTTTTTGTAGTCTATTTTAAGGCTTTTATTGCTACTTTTCTATATTTTTCCCATTATAGCTTCGATTATTTCACTTACTTTGTATGGCTACCACAGGACTATATATAGCCACCTTTTAGCTTGTTCATTTAATTTATTAACATACTATCAACATTATTCTTAAAGTTTACATACAAGTAAACTTTTCATCAGTTCATAAATATATTCGGTTCAATATAATCTAAAAAAACTGTGTAACTTAAATAATATTATACCCAACTATGGCCACCAATCTTGCAGTTAACCTTAATATATATAGAAAATTATTACCATCGCATTAATGTATTAATAATGTTTTTATGTTATATTATACCTATGATTCAATAATATTTATTTGAAGGAGGAATAATAAATGTCGATGAAAATTCTTATGTTACTAGGAGATTATGTGGAAGATTATGAAGTAATGGTTCCTTTCCAAGCGCTTCAGATGGTAGGCTTCACTGTAGACACTGTTTGTCCTGATAAAAAAGCTGGAGATATAATAAGAACTGCTATACATGACTTTGAAGGAGATCAAACTTATAGTGAAAAGAGAGGTCACAATTTTGCACTTAATACTGACTTTAACAGCATTAACCTTTCTGATTATGTCGCTCTTGTAATTCCTGGTGGTCGAGCACCTGAATATATACGTTTAAATAAAAGAGTAATTGAAATAGTTAAAACTTTTGCTAATGACAATAAACCAATAGCTGCCATTTGTCATGGTATTCAAGTACTTACTGCTGCCGATGTAATCAAGGGTAAAACTATCAGTGCATATCCAGCCTTAGAACCTGATGTACTCATGGTAGGTGGTACTTACATTAACCTAGAGTTTGACCAGGCTCACGTGGATGGAAACTTTATTACTGCACCTGCATGGCCTGCTCATCCTCAGTGGTTAGCTAAATTCTTAGAGGTATTAGGCGTAAAGATATCCTTATAAGATAAAAAGAGCCAGCATAAAATGCATATACATGGATTTTATGCTAGCCTTTTTATATCTCCTTCGATTATAACATTGGAATCCTTGACTAATTCATCAAAGCTTTCAAATGTTCTAATAACATCTTGGGTAGTTTTTATTATTAAACTGTCGTAATTTTTATCATTGTTAACCTTGTCGTCATCGTTACCAATCTCTAGTGGTTCTGATTTAGAAACTTCATTTTCTACAACAGTATTATTACTCTGAGCTTCTTTTTTCTCTCCATTACTACAACCCATTAAAGAAAAGATTAAGATTGATCCTAAGGATATTGTTAATGCTTTCTTCATAATATCAAAATATGTAGAATAACTATATATTCTTCCCCCCTTTTGATTTTATTCTTATATTAGTTATATAGATAATTTATTCCATTACAATCATCTGCAGATGGCCCTATTACTAGTCTTCTATCTAATTGACACATAATTGAGAACATATTTATATTATGCTTTAATCCCATTGCATGTCCAAATTCATGCGCAATTACAGCTTGTCTTAGCTGTGGAAGAGACAAGCCATTGTATCCATTAGGGAAATTTTGTATTACCTAGTTAAACCCATTAGGATTTAATCTAATAGTTGTCCATCCCCAATTTTGATTTGGAGGTCCCCACTCTGCCGGGGATTGTACATTATTACCGTATACATAAAAAGATGTCAATCCTAATGTATCTTGATCATTAGCAAACCTGCTTGTCTCATAATATGCATCAAATACGCTGTCAGGTTTATTTCCTGTCTGTGCTATAGAAATTGGAGTTGTAACCCCTGGATTCGATGTAGTATTAACCCAACTACTTACCACTTAGGATGCTAGACCTGCAAATCCTACAGCTGTTGAATCAATATAATAATACCTATTTGCATATCCATAATTACCTACACCTCCATTTAATTTATAGTTGTTAAATGTATTGTATGCATATGTTGGAGTCATATTTAACATAAACGTTACAAAAAAGTAACTAAAGTTAAACTAAATGTTCTTTTTTTCATATTTTCTTTTCATTTCTGCACTTTTCTGTGAAGATACTTTAAATTATTCATTTTTTTGATTCTACCATTTTTTTGTATAAATTTAAGCATATTGCTTAGCAAGTTCTCAACTTATATCTCTTTCTAAAATAGCAAAATTAATCCCCATAATCTCCTCACAGAAATTATTCAAGAAATCAGCTTGACTTATACTCAGTAGGGAACTATTCTTCTACTTATTTCAAAGATGACCTCTAGTTGTGATATCATTACTTATTAGACAGTATACAACCACATTTTTATATAAACAAAGGCACTCCCTATTGGGAATGCCTTTATTATAACAAACATGTTATAGCCGCTAGCTTTCTATTATATTTCCAGTTCTTTCTATAGCATTTCTTATTTCATCAGTTGTAGCAGGATTCTTGTATATTACCTCGATACTTCCTCTAGCCGCATCTATACAAACCTTATTCACTCCATCAAGATCCTCAAGAGCATTTCTCACTTGAGTTTTCATATTTTCATTTGCTAAACCTTTGACTAAATAGTGTTCTCTTTGCATACTAATTCCTCCTTATACTCACAATAATATAATCATTTTATAACGGATATTACCGTTGAGTTGCAATACTAATTGGATTATTGTTAGTATATGTAGTATGTCCAAAATGCTTTTATTTAATTCTATTCTAAAAGCAATTAGGAATTAACAACTTACTGAAGTAGGTACTATAAATTGCTTGATAATCCGATGTTTTTCTTTTTATCTAAATTCTTAACTACCGTAAGTACTATTAAAGCCGCTGTAGTTCCTAAAATCATTCCTCCTAGAACATCAGTAGGATAATGAACACATAAGTATAATCTAGAGAATGCTATTAAAACTGCGAAAGTATAAATCCCTATTTGATATTTTTTAAAATAATGTGAAAGAATCATTGCTGATGCAAAAGCTGCCGTAGTGTGTCCTGAAGGAAACGAATATGATGATGGCTTTTTCACTATAAGTTCAAATCCAGATGGTCTTGGTCGTTGTACTAAATTTTTTAATAATCCTTCTCCCAATAATGCGCCTAATAATAAAGCAGATAACATTACTAGTCCTATTTTCCTATACTTTTTACTGATAGCTAATAAAATTCCTATTACAATCCATATAATCCCTACATTACCCAATGCAGATATTGCAATCATCAGCTTGTCCATAACGGCACTTTGTAAGTGGTCTCTAATAAACCATAATATAGAATTATCAAATTGATTTATTGCTTGTAACATTTTACTTCTCCAATTCCTTAAAAATATTATTTAATTATATGTGAAAATATTATTTTTAATATTACTAACTATCTCTGATACAATATCAATACGTTTAAATGGAGTAATAATATAAAATCCATCCACATAAGAAGACATTTCAGTTGCTATTCCTGTGGATATCTCAACAGCAAGTCTAGTGGCTTCTTCTTTTGAAACATCCTTATATCTTTCAATAATCTCCTCTGATACATTTATTCCTGAGATTTCATTATTCATAAAGCAAGCATTTCTATAACTAACTACAGGGATTATTCCACCTAAAATTTTAGCATTTAATTTTTTTCGTGCAAGCTTTAGATTTTCCATTGCTTCCTCTGTTAAAACTGGTTGTGTTAAAAACATAGTAATCCCATTATCTATCTTTTTTTGAGCTTTTTCAAGTTCATTACTAAAATTTCTAACATTTAAATTCAGTGCACCACAAACATTGAAAGGAGATGAAAAAGTAGTTTCATTCAACTCTCTAATATAACTAGAGAGAATTGATGAATTAAAGCTAAATACGCCTTTTATTTCCTCTCTATCTGCTGATGGTATTGGATCACCTGTTACAACTAATACATTGTTTATACCTTCTACATTTAATCCTAAAAGTAGAGCCTTTGTGGCATTTATATTTCTATCTCTGCAGGTCATATGAGGAATGGCAGTTATATCAAGTTCTCTTTTTAATTTGCAAGCTAATAGGCTACTATCCACTCTTGCTCTTGCAATTGGACAATCTGCTATGGTTATAGCATCTATCCCTTGCCCTTTTAATCTTTTTGCGCCACTGATAAAAAAATCTATTTCTGTATTAATAGGTGGGTCTAATTCTACAGCAATTATTTTTTCACCCCTTTCAAGTTTTTCTAAGAGAGGATTCTTATTAACCCTTTTCTCATCTTTTACCTCTTCAGTTAAAGCTTTTTTCTCTTGCAACTTTTCCTGCTTAAGTCCTTCTGTCGTTTCAATTTGTCGCCCATCATTTAAAATATTATGGACTTCTAAGCCCTTAAGCTTATCTACCATTTCTTTTATATATTCTGGGGTTGTTCCACAGCATCCTCCTAAAATAGTTACTCCTTGTCTCGCTATTTCTAACATTTGTTCCGCAAAATATTCCTTTGTATTATCAAAAAATACCCTGTTATTTATCATGGATGGGTATCCAGAGTTTGGCATCATCGAAATGGTTTTATCCTTAATATCAAGAGTTTTAGAATATTGTAATAAGTGATATGGACCTGAAAAACAATTAAAGCCACAGGCATCAATAGTTTTTGCCTTTAACATTGTATTTAAAAGCTTTTTACCAGACTTTCCTAGCCTTGTAACTCCCTCTGGTGAAACAGCAAATTCTGTTAAGATAAATGCCTTAGAATTCTTTTCTTTAATATATTCAGAAATCTCTATTAAATATTCATCACTACTAAAAGTTTCAAAGATAAAATTGCTAGCTCCTAAACTTAAAAATATATCAATTATTTCCTTGTAACCAACCCACAAATCTACCTTCTCTAAAAATGGAATAGGTCCTATATCTGCAAAAACTAACACATCAGTTCCCTCAGTAGCTTCCTTAGCTATCTCATAGCCACTTACAATAGCTTCTTTCATTACATCAAAATCGCACTCTAGACTAATTTTATTAGCACCAAAAGTATTAGTTTTAATAGCCCCAGCTCCTGCTTTTATATATTCCTTATGTATATTCAATATTGTTTTTTTATCATGAATATTTGCAAGCTCACATTTTGGTAATGGATTATTGCAAGAACTTGCATAATATGTCCCCATAGCCCCATCAAAAATCAATAATCTCTCATTCAAGTTCATATATTATCCCCCTTTTATATAAAAATCCTTATCCATGTGCCTTTTAAATTTTAGCTTATGTTCTTAATGATATCAGAGTTTTTACCTATAAGGTAACTGAAAAAAACTATCACTTGTTATAGTTTTTAACTATAACGACTATTAAATAAATCATTCATAATGTTATATAATTAAAATTATATAACATTATGAAAATCTAAGGTGATAAAATGAATTCTATTAAAGAAGTTATATTCCAGTTAGAAAACCAGTTATTGAAATCAGAAGTAAGAAAATCATCAAAAAGAATAAACGAAATTCTAACAAACAACTTTGTTGAGTTTACCAGTAGCGGAACTGAATATCATTATAAGAATGGAGATATATTTCAAGATCAAAATGATACTGATTCTTTAAACTGGCAAATTATAAATTTTGAAATAAAGGAATTATCTGAAGATTGTGTCCTAGCTCTATATAAAGTAATAAAGCATGACGAGATTGATGAAAATAAAAAATATTCACTTCGTAGTTCAGTATGGAAATGTTCTGATGGAATTTGGAAAATGGTTTTTCATCAAGGTACTTTATCATCTAAACATGAAATAAATATTACCGGAGGGTGATTGATTTGAATAAGAGCGATCTATCTAGAAATCTATTTATGTTGAAAGGCCCTTTAGCTAAAAAAGGTTATGATTGGTGGTGGCATAACTTCACAGGCTACAACAGAGAAACTGGAGAAGCAAAAGCATTTTTTATAGAATATTTTATTTGCAATCCTGCATTAGGAGATAAGGAAGCAATTTTAGGGCAGTTGCCTATTAATCAAGAAAAAAATATAAAACCTTCTTATGCTCTTATAAAAGTAGGTGCCTGGGGAAAAAATGCTAAACAAATCCACAACTTTTATCCGATATCAGCTTTTTCTTGTCCTACGGATTCTCTCAATGTGAAAATTGGAGATTGTCAGTTAAGCGAGACACATATGAAGGGCAACTGTGCTGTAACCACAAAAGAAGCTTCAGAACACCCTGAGTTTATGTGTAATGCTGGTGAAATGAGCTGGAACCTAAAAATTCATAAAAAAATAGCCTTCAATGTTGGCTATGGTGCCTCAAAATTTTTCCGAAAGCTTAATGCTTTTGAGATGTTTTGGCATGCTGAAGGAATTAAAACAGAATATAGTGGAGAAGTGATACTAGATGGCATAACTTATAATATTATTCCTGAAAAATCCTTTGGCTACTCTGATAAAAATTGGGGAAGTGATTTTACTTCACCTTGGCTATGGATTAGTAGCTGTAATATGAAAAGCTTAATAACCGGAAAAACTTTAAGTAATTCCGCTGTAGAAATTGGTGGTGGCAGACCAAAAGTTTTAGGAGTCCCTTTAGATCGCAAACTTCTTATTGGGTTGTTTTATGAAGGTGAAATGTATGAATATAACTTTTCAAAGTTTTGGACTAATTCAAAAGTAGATTTCAATTTTCATGAAGGCGATAAAATTAACACTTGGAAAGTAAATGCTAAAAACAAAACTTCTATAATGGAACTGATTCTTGAATGTCCAAAAGATGAAATGTTACTGATAAATTATGAAGCACCTAATGGAAAAAAGCTACACAATAGGCTTTGGAACGGCGGAACTGGTTATGGAGAAATTAAACTTTATAAAAAGCAAGGTTCCTCGACAGTTCTCATTGACCATATTGAAATAAAAAATACTGGTTGCGAATATGGTGAATATTAAAAATAATAGATTAGAACTGAGGTACCACTTAGTTCTAATCTATTACGGTTTTCTAAAACCTTTCAGTATTTAACCTGATAAAAGGGTATTCTTCCCCATATCACTTAGCATATACTGCAATTTTATCTCGATACATTCCATAACGTTCTTTTATAACTATCATATTATTGTGGCATAATTCATCTAACTGATTTAGAGTAACAAATCTTACTTCTGTTACTTCATCCGCTTGTAATACCAAGCTATTTAAATCAATATCCTTTTTCAGAATATATGTATCAACAAACCTATCTTCCAAAAGAATACTGTGTATTAAAATAAGTTCTTCTGCGGTTGCCTTAATACCAAGTTCTTCTTCTAATTCTCTTAATGCTCCAATTACACTATCTTCCCCTTTTATAACTGAACCACCAGTGCACTCCCAAAGCCCACCAAATTTTTTACTGCTATGTCTTTTGTCTATGAGTATTTTACCATCACTATTTATAGTCCATATATCAACCACTAGATGGTATTCACCTTTGGAAAGTGGCACCCCTCTTACCTGTGTTTTATTCAGAGGTTTCCTATTTTTATCATACAAATCCCACAATTCATTCATCTTTGCCCCCACATACAAACTGCTTTTTCATATAAGCTTAACAGATTCTAATTTATTAATATGTAATTCCATAAGCAACTTTCACTATTCATAAAATTACATACCCTTTAGTGACTTTGAAATTATATCTTCCAATGCACTAATATAAATTGTCCCTAGCTTACTGAGTGTCATATTTTTATGAGAAATCCATCCTACTTTTATCTCTTCCTTTACATCTAAAGGTATAGAAATAATATGTTCTCCATTTAAATCTTCACTTAGAATTCCTGTTGAAATAGTGTAGCCATTTAACCCTATAAGCAGATTAAAAAGCGTGGCTCTATCAGTAACCTTTATACTTTTTTTATGAGAAAGAGTACTTAATATTTCCTCAGAAAAATGAAAAGAATTGTATTCTCCTTGCTCAAAAGATAGATAAGGATAATATTCTAAATCCTTAAGAGTGACTAAATTTTTCTTTGAAAGAGGATTATTCGAACTGATAAACACATGAGGCTTTGCCACAAATAATTTTGTGAACCTCAAGTTATTTTCCTTAAAAATCTTTTTTAGAACCTTTGAATTAAATTCGTTTAAGTATAAAATCCCTATCTCACTTCTAAGATTTTTTACATCATCGATAATCTCATAGGTCTTTGTTTCCCTTAAATTAAACTCATATTCATCAATACCATATTCTTTTATTAATTCAACAAAAGCATTAACTGCAAATGCATAATGCTGGGTAGATACAGAAAAATGCTGTATAGACGGCTTTGCATTTAAATACTTCTTTTCAAGCAATTCTGTCTGTTCTATCACTTGTCTTGCATATCCTAAAAACTCCGCCCCCTGAACAGTAATATTTATTCCTCGATTAGTCCTCTCAAAGATTGTTATATTCATCTCTTCTTCAAGATCTTTAATTGCATTTGAAAGACTTGGTTGAGTTATAAAGAGTTTTTTTGCCGCAATATTCATAGAACCATATTTCGCAATTTCAATGGCGTATTTCAACTGTTGTAATGTCATCATTCTTCACCTTATATACTTTTTACTCTTCTACTATGGCAACAGCCCTTATCCATCCAGCACTTGCATCCTTTATTTTGATTGGAAAACAAGAAACAGTAAACCCGTAACTAGGCAATTGTTCAAGGTTTGTAAGCTTTTCTATATGACAATAACCATGTTCAATTCCTGCAAAATGCCCCTCCCATATTACTGAAGAATCACGGTTTTCATTAAAATCCTTTGCAATGATAGGTAATGGTCGATCCCAGCTCCACGCATCAGTACCAACAACATGAACACCTTTTTCACATAACCAAAGGGTTGCTTCCCTTCCCATTCCACAACCTTTTATTAAGTACTGTGGCGTACCCCAATATTTATCTGCTCCAGTGTTAACAAGAACAATATCTCCTGCCTTTAATTCATATCCTATTTTTTCAAAAGCTTCTTCCATATCCTTTGCAGTCACAAGATATCCATCCTCAAAATTTCTGAAATCTAACTTAACCCCATCGCCCATACACCATTCTAGTGGTATTTCATCAATAGTAGCAGCTTTTTCCCCTTTATTCATTGTAGGACTATAATGCCATGGTGCATCAAGATGAGTACCAGAATGAGATGACAAATTTATTAATTCCATCGCCCATCCCTTACCATTAGGTAAATCCTTCTCTGTATCAATACCTGGGAAAAAAACTGTCATTTGCTTAGCTCCAAGGTCATGATCTACATAATTAATTTGCGGAATCATTTCTGGTGGATCTGAAGGTATATTATTTTCAATAGCAATACTTAAATCGATAAACTTTTTCATTTTTAAACACTCCTTTAAATATCTAGTTATCCCACTTTATTTTTTTACAACAATGTTCATATCTTCTTTTAGATCATTTTTATCCACTTGAATAAGCATAACCCAATTCCATGTATCAATTTTACTACTACCATCTACCTCTGCAACTGAGTCTTGCTTTAAATTTACTGTTATTGTATGATTTTTTACAGTAATAATATCCACGCTGTAATACATTACCCTTGATGTCTTAAATGGAATTTGTAAATATATAACTGCCTTGTCTTCATCATGCGCTCCTACTGGAATCTCTCTTGGTACAAAATATTCATCCATAAACTTTTGAAATTCTTCATTATTCATCATGAGAATTGCATCCTGCTCAATAGTTTTATATTTCTCATCCTCTTTATCAAATCCAATCACTTGAGAGTAAAATTCTTTATATTCAACTTTTTTATCCCCT